>JAZFSR010000053.1:0-2797 GCA_036446295.1 Candidatus Aminicenantaceae bacterium | reverse complement strand
TTCAGTCCTACCCAATTTAGCGAGCCTCTTGCTGCTCTCCAGTGCGATAAGGGTGTGGAGGCCCTTCCTGACCAAAGATGTTTTTTCCTTGATGCCCGTCAATTCTGCTGCCTTTTCGAGAAGTTTGTCGTCTATGTTGATTGTTGTTCTCATATGTATATATATGCATATATTATGCATACATGTCAAAGTTTTGTTTTGCACCTTCTCATATCTAAAAAGACGATATTGAAATTCATTTTGTCTCAAGTTAAAATTCTTTGTTGTCCAAATTTGACTTCAATTTCCCCTAGTGATACAAACAGGGGATTAAAGAAAAAATATTTTAATGACAGGACCAGCCTACAATAAAATCGACAGCGCGGTGTACAGACGTTTAACTGAAATTTCCGGCCCACAAGCTGTTTTTAACACCGAAGAGATGCTTGATAAATATTCGAGGGATGAGACCATCGGGCTTTCCCATCCCCCTGAAGCCGTTATCCTTCCATCCAGTTTAAAAGAAATCAAGGAAATTTTCCGTCTGGCAAATATCGAGAGTATTCCCGTCACTCCACGGGGATTAGGTACGGGACTCAGCGGAGGCGCCGTCCCCATCTACGGCGGGATTGTCCTGTCTTTAGAGAGGATGAACAGACTCGTTGAAATCGATCGGGAAAACCTCATGGCTGTCACTGAGCCGGGAATCATCACCGGAGAGCTTCAGCAGAACGTTGAAGCCGAGGGCCTCTTTTACCCCCCTGATCCTGCCAGCCTCGAGAGCTGCAGTATCGGAGGCAATGTTGCCGAAGGCGCCGGAGGGAGCCGTGCGGTTAGATACGGAACGACCAAGGATTATGTACAGGGTTTGGAAATGGTCCTTCCCAGTGGGGAGGTGATACACACCGGCGGAAAAGTTGTCAAAGATGTCACAGGCTACAACCTGACCCAGCTTCTCATCGGATCTGAGGGCACCCTGGCGGTGGTCACCCGGATTATCCTCAGGCTCATCCCTCTCCCAAAGCTCCGCATGGATTTGCTGGTTCCATTCAACTCTATCGAAAAGACAACCCAAACGGTCTCCGAAATCATAGAGGCTAAGATTGTGCCCACGGCCATCGAGTTTATGGAAAACAACTGCTTTGAACTCGCAGAAAACCACATAAAAAGAAAGCTGGCCTTTAGGGATGCCGCCGCCCATTTGCTTATCACTCTGGACGGAAATCACCGGGAAGCCTTAGAGGAAAACCGTGACCGTGTCGGGGAAATCTGTGAACGAAACGGCGCCTATGATATCTATGCAGCTGAGACCAGGCCTGACATTGAACGCATGTGGGAAGGCCGGAAGTGTCTTTTCGAAGCGGCCAATCTTGTGGGAGGGATGTATAAAAGTCTGGATGTGGTTGTGCCCAGAAGCCGGATCCCCACTCTTATCCAAAAGATTCAAGGAATTTCTGAAGTTCACGGTATTCAGGCAATGTCCTTTGGCCATGCCGGGGATGGAAACGTCCATGTTCTCCTATTTAAAGGGGAGTTGTCGGATGACGTATGGGACAGTCATATTGCTCTCGCTGAGAGGGAACTCTACAAAGAGACAGTAGATCTTGGGGGGAGGATCACTGCCGAGCACGGAATCGGCCTGCTGCGCAAAAAGTATCTGAATATGAATCTCGGCACAAGCCAGATTGAGGTTCTCAGACAGTTAAAAAGGGCTTTTGATCCCAAATTGATTCTTAATCCGGGGAAAATATTCGATTATGTTTAAGAATTTTTTAACCATTGCCTACCGGAATGTCATCAAATATAAGAGCTATTCCCTGATCAATATCATTGGTTTTGCGTTGGGGATCTCCTGTTTTCTACTGATCTTTTTTTTCATCCGTGATGAGCTGAGCTTTGACACCTTTAACTCTAAAGCAGACAGAATCTATCGTGTGGCTGAGATATACACGCAGTCGGGAAATGTCCAGTACATCGCCAATTCATCCGGCCCCTGGGGCCCTGCAATGGCCGAGGATTATCCTGAAGTGGTCAATTTTGTCCGGTTGATGCCGCCGGTCACGCAGTATTTGGTCTCCCGGATAGAAAAGGATCTTCACTTTTACGAAGAAAAGTTTGTATTTGCGGATGATACCTTCTTTGATGTATTCGATTTTGAGCTTCTCAAAGGGGATATAAAATCTGTTCTAAGCGAACCGAATTCCGTAATCCTCACACAAAGCACGGTAAAGAGGTATTTTGGCAGCGAAGATCCTATGGGGAAAACGATTGTTATTGATAAAAAATTCCCTTTTGTTGTTTCAGGGATTTTAAAAGATATTCCCAGAACCTCTCACTTCAAGTTTGATTTTCTGGCCTCGTTCGTAACTCTGGAAAACTCGTCAATGCGGGAATATGCGCCGATGCTTCGTTTCTTCCTCGATAGGCGGGGCACTATCTACACATATATCCTCCTGAGTGAAGGCGCTTCGGCTGTCGAGCTGGAAAAAAAGATGCCCGACTTTATGGAAAAATATGCAGGGGAGTACCTCCGCACACGAACCTTGAATACGCTTATGCCCACTCTGCAGCCGTTGAAGAGTATCCATCTGCATTCTCATCTTGAAAGGGAGTGGGAGCCCAATGGAAATATCCAGCATTTGTATATTTTCCTTGCTGTGGCCATTTTTGTTCTTCTCATTGCCTGTTTTAACTTCATGAATTTATCGACGGCCCGCTCGGCACTGCGCGCCAGGGAGGTAGGACTGCGGAAGGTTGTGGGGGCGGAGCGGCCTCAGCTCATCTTTCAATTTCTCAGTGAGTCCATATTCATGACGAC
>JAZFSR010000052.1:0-5935 GCA_036446295.1 Candidatus Aminicenantaceae bacterium | reverse complement strand
AGCTCAATCCTGATAAAAACAAAGACAAAGAATAAGGCAAGTTTCTTTTCTGAAAAGGCAAACCATGGTATCAGATAAAGCAAACAAAATCGGCGTGTCTCCTACTTTTAAAGTCAACGCCAAAGCTTCAGCCATGAAGGCCCAGGGCATTGACGTCATCGACTTAAGTGTCGGAGAGCCTGACTTCCCCACTCCAGAAAATATAAAAGAGGCCGGTCACAGAGCGATCGAAAACAATTTTACAAAATACACGCAGATCGATGGAATACCCATATTAAAAGACGCCATTATCAACAGACTGAAGGAAGATCACGGCCTCTCTTACACTAGGAATAGAATCATTGTATCGACGGGGGCCAAGAGTTCTCTGTATCATCTCATGCAGGCTTTGATTAGCGAAGGTGACGAGGTCATCATCCCTGCTCCCTATTGGGTCACCTACCCTCACACCGTCGTTCTTGCTGATGGAAAAGCCGTCATCGTGCAGACAAGAGAGGAAGACGGATTTCGGCTGACCCCGGATCAGCTCAGTGCCGCTGTTTCTCCGGCAACCAAAGCCATCATCCTGAATAATCCATCTAATCCCACTGGGACGGCTTATCCCCGGCACGAACTCGAAGCTCTGGCAGAAATCCTTATTGACGAGGATATTTATATCGTCGCTGATGAAATCTATGAGAAGCTTATCTATGATGATTTCCAGTTCACAAGCTTCGCCTCATTAGGAGAGGACATTAAAAGAAAAACTATCATCATCAACGGCGTCTCCAAAGCCTACGCCATGACGGGCTGGCGGATTGGATACGCTGCAGGCCCCGTGGATATCATCAGTGCAATGACAAAGATCCAGAGCCACACCACATCCAATCCCTGCTCCATATCCCAGATGGCGAGCCTGGAGGCCTTCACCGGCCCCCAGCATGAAATTTCAAAGATGCAGGCGGAATTTCAGAGACGTAGAAATTATGCTCACATGAGACTTCTATCCATCCCCAATGTTTCCTGCTACAAACCTCAAGCGGCATTTTATCTTTTTCCGAATGTCTCTGCTTTATACAAAAAGGAATTCAATAACACTCTTATCCGCAATTCCTACGGGCTTGCCTATTATCTCCTTAAAGAGGCCAAAGTGGCGGTCGTTCCGGGAGATGCATTTGGCTTGGACAAATGCATCCGTCTATCCTATTCCTCTTCTATGGATGTCCTGGAAAAGGGAATAGACAGGATTATAGAAGCCCTGTCTCAGCTCAAAACCGCTAAAAAAATCAAGCACGTTTTATTGAAAAACTCCATCACACACCATAAGGATTCCGTCCCGGTCGATTCTTCAGTCTCCATCAGTATGCGGGAGGCTCTTGTTGCAGAGATGGAAAGCTTTTCGAATTATGAAAACTATTTTGAGTGGAATGCTAATATTAATGGCGTCATAGTCCAGCTTCGAACAAATGTCTCCCACCTCAATGACTTCTGGATTGAGAATTGGTACCCAGCCCAGTTGGAATCCGATTTGGAACCTCATGGAATCATTTATGCCATGGATGGAATTGCCGGCCGTGAATCCCGTGCTTTTTACAACACGGAGACAAAAACAGGAATTCTCGTAAATACAGACAACTATGCCCCCCTGCGGAGCTTGGCCTTGGGACTCGTGATGGATGTCTCTGAAGGTTTATTCAACGTCTTTGCACTGCGCGGCAAAACGGTCGATTTTGACGGAAAAGGATTGGCACTGATAGGGCCAAAGGGCACGAATAAAACTGAACTTTTCAGTGCTCTTCTCCAGGACAGCCGAGTCCGACTCCATTCTAACGATACGGTCTTTGTTCGATTTTCCGGAGGAACGCCCTTCGCCAACTCCGTTGAGCGCAAACTGTTCTTACCGACAGATACAGTAGAATCCTATCCTGTTCTACCTCCTCTCTTCGACAACAGCAAGTGTGAAAACGTCATTGTCCAAAAAGCGGACTGTTTGGATGCAGAATGCCAAATCATCGACAATTGCAGGTTGGATCGAGGATCTCCCTTCTGCTACAAAGCCTCAAAACACGCCCATGCACTTTTGGATCCTTATTGGATAAATGGACCTGCCAAACATATCAAACGCACCGCTCTGAACTGGGTATTCATCCTGCGCTCAGATGCTACGTCACCTCCAATCGTTGAGATGGATCCGGAGGACGCCCTTCGTATTATGGAGTCAGGTGAAAGTTTAAGCTCAAAGGGAAACCTCGGCCCGATAAAAAATGCACCCTTCTTCAATCCTCATCTTCTCCATACATCTTCCGACAGGCTGGATCACCATAAAAATTTCTTCCGGCATCTTTTTGCAAACATTCCCTGTTATTTGTTTAACAGTGGAAAGGGCAAAGTCGAAGATATTCTGAATATTACCGCTGGAAAAGCCAACGACAAAAAATCCAAGGAATAAATATCCGATGAGCGGAACGAGCCTATATAATGAAGATACCTACAGGAAATTCGCCGAAGAATTTCATCGGATCATAAAAGGTCCGAACATCCACTCCGTTGACCTAAAATGGTTAGAGCCTCGAGCAAAGTCTGTCGGGATCAAAACCCGATACGGATCTTACGGATGGCGGTCTGCCATCTCGAGCCGGATTGCTCCAAAAACAGTTTACCTTGGCAGTGAAAAAATCCGCCTGCCCAACACAACTGCCGATCAGAACAAATTGATTGCCAACTCTCCCGAAGAACTGGATAAAGTCCTTCACCTTCTGCGCACTTTTCCATTCTATCATCTTCGCCGGCAGATGGGAGACAACGATTCCTTCAATCCCGTGTGCAATCTTTTTGTATCAGAGGCCGATCTCATCAATTACCGCCTCGGATACATGTGGGGAAGCACTCTGTTTAAACCGGGAAAAAGACCGGGTCCGGAGTTTTACATGATCCACATTCCGGAAGAACACCCTATAAGACAGCAGGTTCTTGTCCTGCCGGAGCACAACATCAATATTGCCCTGGGCACAGACTATATGGGAGAGGAAAAAAAGGGCTTTCTTCGCCAAGCCATGTGGAAAGCCGATCAAGAAGATAGGCTCGGTCTTCATGCCGGGACCAAACTCGTAACCGTTAGAGACACACAAAATAAGCTGAAAACCTATGGAGTGTTTTTGTTTGGTCTGTCGGCAACCGGAAAATCTACATGGTCCTGTCATCAACTTGGTCTTGATCACAAAAAGGGAGAAAAGACATGGGTGACCCAGGACGATATTGTTTTTCTCAACCGGGACGGATCGGCCCTTGGGACAGAAAATAATTTTTTTGTTAAAACCGATGTAGAAAAAAAATACCAGGAGGCGATGTACAACGCTCTTGTCGATAAAACCGCTCTTTACGAAAATGTGATGATCAACGCCAACGGAGATGTCGATTTTATGGACGAATCTCTTACAGCCAACGGCCGGGCCATCCTCCAGCGCAAAAAACTCTGGGTCGACATTGAGGGGAAAAAAGTTGATATCTTTTCTAAATCGATTGATTTGCCTCCCCTCGAAGAGTTGGATGGACTCATTTTCGCCTTTATCACGCGAAGAAACACCATCATGAGTTTTGCTCAGGAACTCACCCCCGAGCAGGCGGTCCTCGCATACCTTTGGGGAGAAAGCTCCCATAGTTTTGCCAGCCAGCCGGAGAAGGCAGGGGAATCCGTTCGCATCGTCGGAACAGATCCGTTCATCATCGGATCACGAGCTCAGAAGGTGAACAGGTTCTACGATATCATCATGACCCTGGCCGCCAATTATCCCGGGAAACTTAAATTCATGCAGTACAACACCGGGGGCATAGGTGAGATCATTACGATGACCGAAAATAACGGGAAAAAAACTAAAAATCTTGTCCGGAAAGTCAAGCGTGTGCCCATTGACCTCATGGCCCAAATCCAGAGAGGAGATCTCAGGGGAACAAACCAATATGAAAAGGGAATCCTTGGAACAAAGGACATCAAACGCTGTGAAGGGAACCCCCTCCAAGAATGGGACATCAAAAACTATTATTCTGCCGATCAGATCCAAAGCTATATCACAGATCTCGTGGAGGGACGGCAGGCCTACACGGAAGAGATCGCTTCTGAGGGTCTAAGGGACGAAATCATCTATGCTGCAGAGCGGTCTTACCGCATCGCCGGTCACCGGCAAAAGAGTCACGGCCAAAATCCTGAAAGCCCGGAACACGAACAAGAAACGGAAAAATCCACAGATTTTTTGGAATTTAAATCAAGGCCTCGCAGAGAAGGGATCCGGCGAAACCGTTAACAGAGTTTCTTCTCTATCTCCTCGGCCAAAATATGAAGAATAAGAAGATGCACCTCTTGTATTCGAGGCGTTATATCTGAAGGCACGTCCAATAGATAATCACAGACAGAGGCCATATTCCCGCCCCCGTTTCCTGTGACCGCAATAGTTTTTATCCCTTTTTTTCTTGCCGACTCGAAAGCATGGATTATATTTGGAGAATTTCCACTCGTCGAAAGGCCTATGGCCATATCTCCTTTCTCCCCCAAAGCTTCAATCTGGCGGCTGTAGACAAGATCAAACGAAAAATCATTGGCGATAGAGGTGAGTACCGAGGTGTCGGTTGTCAAAGAAATCGCAGGGAGAGGGGCTCTGACTTTAAAAAACTTATTGATGAGTTCGGCGGCAAAATGCTGGGCCTGGGATGCGCTCCCTCCGTTCCCAAAAATGAGGATTTTGTTTCCGGATAAAAGACTCTCGCACAAGAGTGTTGTAACTTGACTGAGCCGCTCAGACCGGCCTTTGAAAAACTGCTCCGCTGTCTGTGTTAATTCATTGATAAATCTGGAATAGTCCATTGTCCCTTGTTCCTCCCTTTAAACCGGGTTTTCAATCTCCTCATCAAGGCCGGAGGCGATAGCCATCCGGACCTTTTCCAAAAGAACCGGAAGATTTGCCATAGTATAATCCTGTATAGAAATGGAGGGATGAAAGACGACCTTGATTTTACCTCTTTTAACAAAAAACTGCCTTTTTGGCATGAGTTCAAAAGTTCCCTGGATTGAAACCGGGACGATATCCGTTTGACTGTTGACCGCCAAAAAAAATCCCCCCCGTTTTAATGACTTTAGTTTTCCATCAAGACTTCTCGTCCCCTCGGGAAATATTAAAAAATCGTATCCCTTTTCACGTATCATGCTGACCGCCCGGTCGACACTCTTCTTTCCTCCCCGGAAGCCCTTCCGATCGACAGGAATAAATTCTGCGACTTTCATGGCCCACCCGATGATGGGGATACGTAAAACCTCCTTCTTTACGATGATTCGCACGGCACGAGGGATAATTGTAAACATCATAGGGCCGTCAAGAAAACTCAAATGGTTAGGCATAAAAATATAGGTCTTCTCTTTGTCGAGTCCTTCAAGTCCCCTAATCCGGAGCCGAATACCCAGAATCCACTGCCCCAACCGAATGGCCCCCCCCCCGAGAACATACAGAGGTTGTGCTGTCCTGAAAAGAAAACAGATAAAAACAACCGGGATGAGAAGGATAACAAAAATCATGTAGAGGATCAAAAGGAAGATCGTTCTCATTGGTGAATTCTTTGATTATACCTAAAATAACTTTTGCAGGCAAAAAAAAACGGCGTGTTAGTAAACACGCCGCTTTCACTCTTAACGCGTTAAGAAAATAAGATTATGGCCAGACTTTTACCTTAGGTTCCAGATGAGGTCGAGCTTGGTCTTTTGACAAACTGTCCATTCCAACTGACCAGATCGTTTCCATAATCAGCCATTTCTTCGTTAATGTAAAAATCTGGTCCTGATGTGCCAAAATTAAAAGTTTCCCATGCCCCGTTCCGTCCGGGAGAGCCTACGGCAAAATCATCGTTCCCGCCGGATGGAGCCATCCCTAACCACTCTGCGGTCCAAGAAGAACCGCTGTGAACTACAAAGCTG
>JAZFSR010000051.1:0-9553 GCA_036446295.1 Candidatus Aminicenantaceae bacterium | reverse complement strand
TCAAAATTATATAGACTTCATCCCATCAATTATGAATGACACGATTTCCGATACTCAGAAATATTCTTCTCTCTCCTCAGCTGCCATCAGCAGTTCCTGCTGGATACGTTGTGGAGGAGGAGGCCGTTTTGCCATGAAGGTGAGTTTGAGGTGGGAGATTATCTTGTCTATGACTTTATGATCTTCTATGAAAGAGATGATTGACATCTTGCCTCCACACTCGGGACACAAAAGAGGATCAAGTTCATAGACCTTACGTATCATCTCAGCCCAGCCTCTGGAAGGAACAAATAGAGCCTCATCTTCAATGATCGGTGGATGGGAAGGATCATCTCCCGTTTTCTGCTTTTTCCCCCGGTGGGCATTGGCGTACAACCCGTAGTAACGAATCATCACCTGACCCTTATCAGGAATATGGGAGGTCACTCTGGCAATAAACTCCAGATAATCCATATGCTCTGACTCTGTGCTGTGCTTTCCATATTGATAGATTACCTGCCCCTGGGCTTCATCAAAGAAAAGCCGCTTGAGGGATAAGATCGGTCTTATCATGTATTTGCCTACTCTTTCCGCCTCCTGTTTACTTGTGGCCCTCACTTTACCGTGGACATGGAAACCGGTATGTCTCCAGTGCAATATTTTCTGTATAAGTGTACGGTTGATTAGCTGCTTGCGAAGAAGCAGAGAGAATACCTCCCGTGTAAAGATTTCTCGTAAAAGATCATCATTAAATCGGGAAACACTGTGGAAATGCTCCTCCCGATCTAAACCGCCCTCAGAAACAAGAAAGTGCAGGTGCGGATGAAGATTGATTTTTGATCCGAACGATTGGATGACTGCTATAATCCCAGGAGTGATCTCTTTTCCTGTTACTGTCCTGAAGTATTTAAGAATGGCCTCTTTGCCGCAAAGACAGAGACCTGAGAGAAGCGAACGTTTATATTTGAAGAATATTCTCAGCATCTTGGGAATGGTGAAGACGACCTGGCGGTGAGGAACATCCAAGATAAGTTCCTCCCGCATCCACTCGCCCCATTCCTCACGTCTCCTAGCTTGGCACGACGGACAGAACCCGCGGACCTTACATGAGAATACTAAAAGCCTCTCAGACCCACAGTCTTCACACTGAATCCTAGCAAAACCACACTTCGGATTCCCGCAGTCGAGGTACTTCTCAACGACTTCCTTAATAACAGGACGAAGATAGCCATACTCTCTCTCGAAGCGATTTTCATAATCTTGAAGAAATCTATCGAAATAATGAAAAAGCACACGGTACAATACCATCTGTTCCGGATGCCGCTGACGATAGATCTCTCCCACAGCAGAGACAAAGATTCAAGAAACGGGCCAGGGAGCAGAAAAGAGTCTTAAAGACCGAATACGCCTGGATTGCTTCAGCCACGAGTCAGTCTATTTTTGTAAGGATGTAATCAAATGTTGTCGATGGGAGGCATATTTTGACAACCAGTGGTTTCGGGAATTAAAAAGCCTGGAATTTAGCATCTGTCGTGTGTTGAAGATACTTGAAAATCTGCATAATATCTATGATTTAAAGATCCCGGCAATCGGATGCCCACAGAAAACACACTTTGAATTTTTTAATTCCATATTCCCGGTATCGAATCCATGCCTGCGAATAAGAACCTGCCGGCAGTGCGGACAAAGGGTGTCTTCAGACTCACCCAAAACATTTCCGATATAGATGTATTGCAGGCCCGCCTTTTTCCCGATTGCAAAGGCCCTTCGAAGGGATTCAATTGGGGTCGGAACACCGGTTTTATACTTAAAATCGGGATGAAACCGGCTGATATGCCAAGGAATATCGGCACTGACTTGAGAAATGAATTCTGCAATTTCCGTCAATTCCTCGTCCGAATCATTTTGCCCTGGAAGAATTAGAGTGGTGATTTCTATCCAGATTCCCAGTCTTTTCATGACACGAATGGATTCTAAAACGGGTTCGAGATGTGCCTGACACATCTCAATATAAAATTCCTCTCGAAATGATTTGAGGTCCACATTACAGGCATCGAGATAGGGATGAATCTCCTCCAGGGCTTCGGGAGTCATATAGCCATTTGTCACAAAGACATTGCCAATCCCTTTTTTTTTGGCCAGCTTGGATGTATCGAAGGCGTACTCAAAAAATATCGTAGGCTCGGTATATGTGTATGAAATACTCTGGCAATCGTAGCGTTCAGCGGTCCGGACAGCATCTTCGGGGGACAGTGGCGATTCATCACAAGAGTCCTCTCCTCTCTTTGTCTTCTGGGAAATCTGCCAGTTTTGGCAGAAGGGGCAGCGGAAATTGCATCCGGGAGTGGCTATGGAAAAGGAAAGGGAGCCGGGGAGAAAATGAAAGAGCGGTTTTTTTTCGATAGGATCGACATGAGCGGCAATCACTTCGCCATAGACATGGGAAAAAAGTGTGCCCTCAGTGTTTTTCCTTACCCCGCAAATACCAAACTTAGAAGGGGCGATCAAGCACCTGTGCTGACAGAGGAAACATGTCGTTTTTCGATCCTTCTCCTTCCGGAAAAGCATGGCTTCTTTGATCATAACAAGCAGACATCATTATAACTCGATATCGGGAAAAAATTCCACAGCTGAAGGACAGAGAGATTTTAGTGCACATTCCGGGCAGCGAGGCTTGCGCGCCTGACAGACATTCCGGCCGTGGTTGACAAAGACATAATTGAAATCCAACCAGTCTTTTTTAGGGACCAAACCCAGAAGATCCAACTCAATTTTGTCGGGATTATTTTCTTTGCTCAATCCCAATCTTCGAGACAATCTTTTGACATGGGTATCGACGGCGATACCCTCCGCACGGCCGTATCCACTGGACAGCACAATATTTGCCGTCTTTCTTGCCACCCCAGGCAAGGTGATGAGTTTCTCCATGCTGTCGGGCACTTTTCCGTCAAAATCTTCCATGATTTTACGTGAAGCCATAATAATATTTTTAGACTTATTCCTAAAAAATCCCGTGGACCGGATTTCTTCCTGAAGTTCTTCAGGATTGGCCCGGGCAAAATCTGAAGCACTACGGTACTTTTTAAAGAGAGCCGGGGTAATCAAATTGACACGCGCATCGGTGCACTGTGCCGAAAGAATCGTGGCCACAAGAATCTGAAGCGGTGTGTGAAAGCTAAGTGCCGTACGACTGTCCGGATTCTCGTGGTATAAGATACGTACTATCTCAGTGATTCTCTTTTTGGCATTTTCCATCAATTAAACATGCAGATTAGAACTGTGTGAAGCGATTCTTTGGTGTTCCACAGATCGGGCATATGTCAGGAGCGTCCCCTTCCATTGTGAAACCGCAAACCTGGCAGACATAGATAGATTCGAGATCCACATCCTGCCCACCATCAACAGCACTCTTTGCTTTTTTGTAGAGTCCGGCATGCACTTCTTCGGCAGCTTTCGCCCAGATACTCATTCTTTCGGCGGCTGGCTCTTGCTCTTCTTGTGCATCTTTAATAAACGCAGGGTACATTTCTTCGACTTCATATGTTTCCCCCTCAAAAGCAGCCTGCAGATTTTCGGACGTGCTCTGGATTCCAGACAGTGTTCTTAAGTGATTCGTGGCATGAATCTGTTCGGCAAAGGAATTGGCCCGGAAAATTCGGGCCACATTCGGCAAATTCTCTCGCTCGGCTTTATCTCCAAAAGCCATATACTTCATATGTGCCTGACTCTCACCGGCAAAGGCATCATTCAAGTTTTTCTCTGATTTTTCTTTCATTTTTTTACTCCTTTAATTTGGATCATTTTTTCAATACTTCCCAGTGCTTTCTTTCTTATTTCCGAAGGTACTTCCACTTTATATTTCAAGTTTTCTAAAGACTTTAAGACCTTATTGAGATCGATTTTTTTCATGTTGAAACAAAAAGATAAATCCTTAGCCGGATAAAATTCTTTGTCGGGATTTTCCTTTTTCAGCCTGTACGTCATACCCGCTTCCGTGCCGAGGATTATCTTATTCTTCTTTGTTTCCCCAGCTTCTTTCACCATTTTCCCGGTGGAAAAAACCTTGTCGGCAATATCAATAACTTCGGGACGGGATTCGGGATGTACCCAGACTTCGGCTTCCGGATGAAGACGCCGCTTTTCCTCAATGTCTTTGACATGGATGTTGTTATGGACATAACAATACCCATCCCAGGGAATAATTTTTTTGTTCGTATGACGGGCCACATAAGCGGACAAGTTTTTATCGGGAGCGAAAAGAATCTCATCTCCATCCAGCGATTCAACCACTTCGACAGCATTTGAAGACGTGCAGCATATATCGCCCTCGGCTTTGACTTCGGCCGTAGTGTTGACATAGCACACAATCTTCCGGCCCGGATATCTTTTCTTCCATTCCCGCATATCGGAGGCCGTGATCATATCGGCCATAGGACAACCCGCATCTTTTTCCGGTAAAAGGACTGTCTTTTCGGGTGAAAGGATTGCCGCTGTTTCAGCCATGAAGTGAACTCCGCAAAAGACAATAATATCCGACTCTATTTGAGCGGCCTTCTGGCTCAACTCTAAAGAATCACCGACAAAATCCGCGACATCCTGAACCTCTCCAATCTGGTAGTTATGCGCAATAAGAACGGCATTATGCTTTTTTTTCAGCTCTTCGATCCTGCTTGAGATATCCGTGTTTTTCGTGTTCTTCACTTTTTACCTCTGGATTTATGACCGAGCAGCGTGCTGATAAATAGAGAACAGTTTCTTTTTTCGATTTTGTTATATTGAGGCAAATTTATCAATCGGGCTCCTTCTTCATCAATGTACGAGACCTTCGAAAAGTCGAGCGCCAATTTTTTCCTCTCGTTTAAGCTCCTCTCAATTTCTGATTGAAGCTCCTCGAGCCACTGTTTGGATACCTTCCCCTCCAGCAAAAGAACGCGGAGACTCCTAGTTTCGTTTTTAACCGTTATTCTCAGCATTTGATCCCATTACTTTTTGGCTTTTGTCGCTCCGCAGTGAAGGCACTCATCTGCCTTTTTATTTATCGGCTCTCCACATTCCGGACAGTCAACCAGCTCTATATGGCAGCCCTTGCAGTAGCCCCTCTCTTCATCCAGTGTTTCATCACAATAGGGACAAGAGCATTCTTCACTCTCTTTAACTTCCGTGGGAGATTCGTCTTTAACAACTCCTTGAGCTTTATCTCTGTAGTTTTCGATGGCCGCATGGAGGGCATCCGCTCCTAAGTTTGAACAGTGAAGCTTATTTTTAGGCAGCCCTCCTAACTCTTCGGCCACCTGCTTATTGGTTATCTTCATCGCCTCATCCAAGGTTTTTCCCATCGCCATTTCACTCACGATGCTGGACACGGCTATGGCGGCTCCACAACCAAATGTTTTGAATTTGACATCCGTGATCCGGTTATCTTTAACTTTAATGTGGAATTCCATCATGTCGCCGCATACCGGATTTCCGACTTTTCCCACTCCATCGGCATCCGTTATAGCGCCAACATTGCGGGGATTTTGGAAATGGTCCATGACTTTATCAGTATATATCATGATTTTTTCTCCTATAGATTTCCAGGATAGATCGGAGACATCTGTCTCAACCTATCAATAATTGGAGGAAAGACCTCGAGTAAATATTCGATATCTTCCATGGTATTTTCTTCTAAAATACTAAAAACAAGAGATCCCTGAGCGAGGGCATGGTCGAGGCCCATCGCTAAAAGTACATGCGAGGCTTTTAAGGTCCTCGATGTACATGCCGAACCGCTGGATACAGCTATGCCCTTCATATCCAGATTGAGGAGCATAGATTCCCCTTCAACAAATTCGATACAAAAACTGGCATGAAAAGGGAGTCTCTTCTCCGGATGACCGGTAACGACAACATTTTTCACTTTCTCAGGAAGGCTGCGAATAAGCAAATCTCTCAAGGGAACGGCTTTATCTGCTCTTTTCCGCATATGTTCCCCGGCAAGCTCTGCCGCACGTCCAAATCCTACGATTCCTGGTACATCTTCAGTCCCGGCCCTTCGTCCGTTTTCCTGTATTCCTCCATCTATAAAAGGAAGAATTCTTTTTCCTTTTTTGACGTAAAGGGCGGCCGTCCCTTTGGGTCCATAAAACTGGTTTCCTGCAAGGCTGAGAGCATCCACCCCCAATTCCCTAACATCCACAGGAATATTTCCTGCTGCGGCTACGGCATCTGTATGAAAAAGGATACCCTTTGCCGTACAAAAATCTGCGATCTCCGCAATCGGTTGAATGGTCCCGACTTCACCGTTGGCCAGCATAACAGAGACCAGGATCGTTTCAGGCGTGAGGTTTTTTTTCAATTCATCCAGGTTAACTGAACCAAACTTATCGACAGGAATCTGCATGGATTTCATTCCCATGTGTTCAAGGTATTTGACCGAGTGAAGAACGGACTGATGTTCCACGGCTGAAACGGCAATATTGTTCCCGCGGTTTTTTTGAGCTAAAGCAAATCCTTTGATGGCAAAATTATTGGATTCTGAACCACTGGACGTAAAGAAGATCTCAGACGGATGGGCATTGATCAATTCCGCCACCCTCTCTCTGGCGCTTTCAACGGCCTGAAGGGCTTCCTGTCCTAAAGAATGAAGGCTTTGTGGATTCCCATAGTTTTCCTTTAAAAAAGGAAGCATAGAATCCAAAACCTCGGGATGAAGAGGTGTGCCCGCAATATGATCCAGATAAGCTTTCCGCATTGTCTTCAGACTGATACGACTTCCTTGATTTCCGGAATATCTTTTTTCAATACTCTCTCAATACCCATTTTCAGCGTCATCTGAGACATAGGGCATCCACCACAGGCTCCGGTCAGGCGGACCTTGACCGTTCCGTCTTTGACTTCAACGAGTTCCACATCGCCGCCATCGGCTTGAAGTGAGGGGCGAATCTTCTCCAGAGATTTTTCTACTTTTTCTTTCATTGTCCTTTCCTCCTTTAGGTTAGGATAAACATTTAATGTAGTATATCATTCAAATTTTTCCAAGATTTTTTCGATCTTTCCGGTCTCTGGGGTAATGTCCAGAAATGCCAGTGGTTTTCGACTGGGAAGAGAAAGCTCTTCGAAAGAGGGTCGAGTTTCTTTATAAATCAAACCCACAGGCAGCTTGCCGCCGTGTCTCGAAAATATTTCCCAAGCTTTATTTTTATTTGTCGGATCGTAATTTGGGTCTTTGTCCACGTCAACAATATGAGATTTGAACCACTGATACGTGTCGATCTTGTTGTGAGTCACACACGGGCTTAAAACTTCCACAAGAGAAAAACCTTTATGTTTCATGCCGGCCTTGATAAGTGAAGCCAGCTGCTGTGGAGCTCCTGAAAATCCCCGGGCTATAAATGACCCTCCGGCGGCAAGTGCCATTTGAGGTCCCTCCAACGGCGGCTCTTTGGACCCAAAAGGAGTTGAACGGGAAACAAAATTCATCCGGCTGGTGGGTGAAGTTTGTCCTTGGGTCAAACCGTAAATCCTGTTGTTGACGACAATGTATAACATATCGACGTTTCTTCTCAGGGAATGGATAAAATGACCCAGCCCAATGGAGTAGGCATCTCCATCCCCACTCACTGCGATCACAGAAAGTTGAGTATTCGAGAGTTTCACACCCTGTGCGATAGGAAGAGCTCTTCCGTGCAGAGAATGAAATCCATACGCATTAAAATAGCTGTTCAATCGACCATGACATCCAATGCCGGTAATAATACTCATCTTTTCCGGTTTGATTTTAAGTGAGACGGCTACCTTTTTAAGCGCAGAAAAAAGGCCGTAGAGGCCGCAGCCCACACACCATGTGGGATCTTGAAGATGATAGTCTTCCAATTTTAACATTTATACGGCCCTTTTAATTTGACTCGAAATATCGACCGGGCGAAAGGCCACACTCGAATAATTTAATATTTTTTGCATCTCGGTTTTCGGTTTTACTTGACTGTGGATTAAGTCATGAAGTTGGCCGGAATAGTTGTTTTCAACAATGAAAACAAACTCACAGCTCCGGATAAAATCACTCACACTTTTGACCGGAAAAGGCCAAAGCGTTCGTATTTGAAGATTTTTTGCACGAATATTAACTTCGCCGAGCTCTTCTATGGCTTCGACAATGGATCCCAGAGTGGAGCCAAAACCAATAATGCCAACAGTGGCCTGTTTATCCCCCCAAAGTTTGGGTGGAATCATATCTTTTGCCGATCCGGAGAGCTTGTGCATCCGTTTATGCATCATCCGTATTCGATTTTCGGGATCCTCATCCCTGTATCCTTTCTCATCATGCTCATTGCCTTCCACCATATGGATACCGTTTTTCATGGAAGGAAGAGCACGCGGAGAAATTCCGTCATTGGTAAACGCATACCTCTTGTAGTCCTTAATTTTCATCAAATCTTTCTGAGTGAGAAGTTTTCCCCGGTCTATTTTTATCTCCGACAAATCAAATTTTTTAACCGTTCTGTAGTTTTGTCCAAAATCCTGCTCGGTCAAAAGAATCACAGGAACCTGGTATTTATCGGCAAGATTGAAAGCCTTGACGGTGAATTCAAAACACTCTTCGACCGTCCCTGGAGATAAGATAATCCGCGGAAACTCTCCATGAGATCCATAAACCCATTGGTTCAAATCAGACTGCTCAGTTTTAGTCGGCATACCCGTGCTCGGACCAACCCGCTGCACATCGATAATGACAATAGGGATTTCGGCCATCCCGGACAATCCATAACTTTCCATCATCAACGATCCACCGGGGCCCGATGTGGAGGTCATAGCCCGGACACCGGCATAAGAAGCACCAAGGGCCATGTTTATCGCCGCCAGCTCATCTTCAGTCTGAACAACAAGCCCATTAAATTCGGGGAACTTGAGAGCCATCCACTCCCAGATCTCAGTCGCCGGGCAGATGGGATAGGCTGCAAAAAAACGGCAGCCGGCGGCAAGAGCACCAACCGCAATCGCTTCATCCCCGGAAATGAACATTTTGCCTTTATCCTTTTTCTTTACGAGTTTATGCCGTTCGGAAGGCTCCACAATCAATCGGGCCTGCTCATAGCCCAGGTTTAAGGCATCCAAATTCATCCGGACGATCTCTTTTCCTTTTCTCTTCAAGAAAGCGTCTATGATGATGCGCTCAATAACCCGAAAATCAATATCAAGAATATAGCACAACGCTCCCAGGGCAATCATGTTTTTAAATATATCGTTCTTAAAGTGCTTTTTAGCAAGAATCTTAAGGGGTAACTTATGGAATGTTTTTCCCTTTTTGTGTTTAGGCTTAAGATGGTGCATTTCCGCCCCATCACAGAAAACCACTCCACCTTGGGCCACAAATTTCGTGTATTTTATAATCGATGCACAGTCGAATGAGATGAGAACATCGATCTCATTTCCAAGACCAAAAACCTTCTTCTGGCTGGCGCGAATGGTATAATGCGTTGGTTCTCCTCTAATGTTGGAAGGAAAGTACCTGTATGTGGCTACCTCCCATCCTTCTTTTTTTAAGATTTTTGCCAACACATTTCCCGTGAATAGAACACCATCACCGGCTTGACCG
>JAZFSR010000050.1:0-5607 GCA_036446295.1 Candidatus Aminicenantaceae bacterium | reverse complement strand
GCCTGGCCCTAATTCATAAGCTTCAAATCTGAGTTGTGGTATAATATATGAACTTAAAAAAAGAAGGAGCCCATGAAAACACGAGAACACATCGAAGAGCTTGCAAGAAAACACCATGTGAATGATTTCAAATGGATGGATCCCAATAAGTTTGTTGTGGGGCAGTGGGTCCGCATGAAGTGCATGTACGGATGTGATGAGTACGGGCGTACAGCGACCTGTCCACCCAACGTACCCTCCATTGCCGAATGTGAAAAATTTTTTAAGGAATACACTTCAGCCCTGGTTATTCATTTTGAAAAATCAGTCGAAAGGCCGGAAGACAGACATGACTGGACAAAAAATATCAATTCTCAGCTGTTAGAGTTGGAGAGAGAGGTGTTTATTTCCGGCTGCAGAAAAGCTTTTCTAATATTTTTGGACAGCTGCACTTTCTGCGATGGCTGCCCGGGCAAACTTGAAAAGTGCAAAGAACCGAAGAAGGCTCGCCCTACTCCCGAAGCTCTAGGCGTGGATGTTTATGCCACCGTTCGGCAAATCGGCTACCCGATTGAAGTGCTGTCCGATTATTCACAGACCATGAACCGCTATGCGTTTTTATTGATAGAGTAATCGGGCATGAATATCCGTGAAGGGCTCGAAAAGCTGGAAACAGAAACGCTTTCTGAGAAAGCCTTTCTCAGTGCCCATTCGAAGGGCCGCAAACGTCCGGAACGATCTCATCCTCTGAGAACGGCGTTCCAGCGCGACCGGGACCGGATCATTCACTCCAAATCATTCCGCCGCCTCAAGCACAAAACACAGGTTTTTTTGGCTCCATACGGGGATCATTACCGAACACGTCTGACACATACTCTGGAAGTTTCCCAGATTGCACGCACCATCGCCAAAGCGATCCGCTTGAATGAAGATCTGACAGAAGCCATCGCCTTAGGACATGATTTAGGCCATACCCCTTTTGGTCACGCCGGGGAGGAGACTTTGGCCAAACTCCTGCCGCATGGTTTTAATCATTCTGCCCAGAGTCTGCGTGTCGTGGAAAAACTCGAGTATGAAGGGAAGGGCCTGAACCTCACTTTTGAAGTCAGAGACGGCATTTCTAAACACTCGAAAGGGCGGGGTGATATCCTGAGCAAAAAGAAACATCAGATGCCAATGACTTTGGAGGGACAGATTGTGCGCGTTTCCGATGTCATCGCCTATGTCAATCATGATATCGATGATGCCATACGAGCCGGAGTGATCAAAGACAGGGATATTCCACAGAATCTGACAAAAGTGCTTGGCCGCTGGCATGCCAGCCGGATCGACCGCATGGTGGCCTCTGTTGTCGCGACAAGCCTCAAGTCAGGATTGGAACGAATTTCTCTCGATGAAGAAATAGAGACGGCCGTAAATGCTCTGCGGGAATTTCTTTTTGAAAGAGTCTACTTTAACTCTAAGGCAAAGAGGGAACTGGAAAAAACGGAAAAAATCCTTACGGATATATACCAGTATGTCCGGAAAAATCCGGAGAAATTTGTCAAATCCTATCCGGGGGGGGATTCCTTTGACAAAAGATGCGGGGATTTTATGGCTGGGATGTCCGACCTTTTTGCCCTCCGTCTTTACGAAAGGCTTTTTTTTCCTTCATTTCTTCTTAAGAAGGATCTCCTCAAAGAACTCTAAAGCAGCTTTATCGTCCTTCTGTCCGAGCCAGAAAATTGAAAACTCCCCTCTATTATCTTATTATGAGAAAGGAGGATGACAATGAAAGTGTTAAGCGATGAACTTAATTTTTCTACACGCGGCTTCTGTGATATGCATGATCTTACAGGGGCTGTCGATCAGAAAGTGGTTTCTCATGGATTTACAAATGGGACTGTCACCCTGTTTGTCCCCGGATCAACGGCGGGATTCACTACAATTGAGTATGAAGACGGCCTGGTCAAAGACTTTGAAGAGCTGATGGAACGGATCGCACCGACAGGAGTGACGTATCATCATGATGCGCGCTGGGGTGATGGAAATGGATTTTCCCATATCCGGTCTGCTTTGCTTGGCCCCTCTCTGACGGTTCCTTTTACAGAGGGAAAGCTGACTCTCGGCACATGGCAGCAGATTATTTTCGTGGATTTTGACAACCGGCCCCGTTCCCGCACTGTTCACCTGCAGTTTATAGGTGAATAAATAAACATGACGGACATTAAAGATAAGCTCAAGTATCTAAAAAAAGAACGCCAAACACGCACTAAAACACAGAAAATCCATGACACATGGGAGACGATAGAACGGAAGGGGAACCTCTCCACAAAAGAGAAGCTCGAACATCTCATCAATCTGACACGAACGGAAAAAAAACCGGAGTCCCGGGTTCCACAGTTCGAATCCCAAGAGCGTGAGCCGATCCAGTTTATTGAGAATCCCTATTCTCTGGATGTCCGGTATGGAAAGATTAAAATTGCCGATGGTTTAACGATTTCAGGAAACATCCTCTCCTGTTTAAGTAAAGATCCAAGGTTTGAAAATCTTGATCTTTCGACGGCCCTCTTTATCGATTTGGAAACGACAGGCCTATCGGGAGGAACCGGGGTCATCCCCTTTCTTGTGGGAATGGGTTATTACAGAGATAACAAATTCAATGTGGCCCAGTATTTTTTGGGGGATCCCAGTGAAGAAGAACGGATGATCAAGGAACTCAACCAGTTTTTTTCCGATATGGAATTCCAATCTGTTATCACTTTCAACGGCAAAGTCTTCGATATCCCTCTTCTTGAGACACGATACATCCTCAAGCGCCAGCCCTTTATGTTGAATGAGCTTCCCCATCTTGATTTTCTCTTTCCTGCCCGGTCACTATGGGCCCACAAATTGGAAAACTGCCGTCTCCACAACCTTGCCCTCGAAGTCGTAAAAACCGGCAGGACGGAAGATATCCCCTCTGCCGAAATTCCCTGGCGCTATTTTCAGTACATACAAACCGGCGACTATGACCTGATCGAGCCCATTCTTTACCACAATCAGGAGGACATCCTTTCACTTCTGGGCGTCATTATCATCGGGAGTCAAATATTTTCCGAAGATCCAAAAACCAGTAAAGCCGATGCCATGGATTTTTTTGGGGCAGGAAAAGTTCTCGAAAAATTTGGTCAAATGGAAAAATCCTCTTTGTATTTTCAAAAAGCCATTGAAGGCCATCTTTCCAGTGAGATTTTCCTGTCCGCCCGCCGGCGCCTCTCCATGCAGTTCAAGAAAAACCAGGATTGGGACAAAGCGGTCTCACTCTGGAAGGAGATGGCGGCGGCGGAGACCCCCTCCAACAACCTCCTCTTTTCACTCAGAGAACTGGCTATGCACTATGAGCATAAAAAAAAAGATTATCTGAAGGCTAAAAAAATGTCTGAAGAAGGGTTTGTTCTTGCGCGGAACTTTTCAGCCTATTATGAAAGGGATTTTTCTCACCGGATGGAGCGCCTCCGCATTAAAATAAAAAAGGGGAAGGAGAATCAAGATTAATGGTGCACTATCATGTCTAAATTAAAATTTTATATTGTCGATGTTTTTGCAGAAGAAAAATACACAGGGAACCAGCTGGCCGTTTTTCGCGATGCCGCTGATGTGCCTGGCGAACTGATGCAAAAAATCGCACGGGAGATGCATTTTTCCGAAACAACATTTATTCTTTCAGATAAAGAAAGGGATGGAGGTTATGATGTCCGCATCTTTACACCTGAAGCCGAGCTTCCGTTTGCCGGACACCCCACTCTGGGGACGGCCTTTGTCATCCAGCAGGAAATTCTCAAGACAAAAGTAGACAGTGTTTCCCTCAACCTGGGAGTGGGTCAGATTCCTGTGACTTTTAAATTCAGCGGTGACAAAGTCGATATCCTCTGGATGAGGCAAAAGGCTCCAGAATTCGGTAAATCCTATGATAGAGAACACATAGCAAAATTAATCGGTATCGAGAGCCGTGCGATCGATGAACGGTTTCCTGTACAAGAAGTGTCTACCGGATTTTTTGCTCTCATGGTGCCTCTCAAAAGTCTGGATGCCATAAAAAGAGCCAGAATAAATAGGGATTTGTATGATGTCTTTGTCGATCGGGGAGGGGCTCCGGGCATTCTTGTCTTTGCCCCGGAAACCTATAATAAGGAGAATAAACTCAATATTCGCTTTTTTGCCGATGCACTGGGCGTGCCTGAAGATCCTGCCACGGGAAGCGCCAACGGCTGTTTGGCAGGATATCTTGTGAAAAACAGATATTTTGGAACATCGAAAATTGATATCCAAAACGAACAGGGGATTGAGATCAACCGTCCTTCCCTGATCCATATCAAGGCGGAAGAGAGCGGCGGTTCTATTGAAATCAATGTTGGAGGTCGTGTCATCCCGGTCGCTAAAAGCGAACTTGTTTAACAGTCCTATGAAGGCTATGCAACTAAAATCTTTTGCTCCTATCGAGCATAAGCCCTTGAAACTGGTGAATCATCTAACGCCTGTTCCGGGTTCCGAAGACATTCTGCTCCGCATCAAAGTCTGCGGTGTCTGCCACACCGATCTCCACACCGTTGAAGGAGAGCTGCCCCAGGTCTCTCTTCCTCTTATTCCCGGGCATCAGGTTATCGGGATTGTCGAAAAAACCGGGAAAAAAACATCCCGTTTTAATGTTGGGGACAGAGTGGGTGTGGCCTGGCTGAATTCAACGGATGAAACCTGCCGGTTCTGCCGGGGCGGCCGTGAAAATCTCTGTGAGAATGCCCGTTTTACCGGCTATCATGTCAACGGCGGCTATGCTGAATACATGGCCATTTCAGAAAAATATGCCTACCGTATCCCCCAAGTCTTTTCAGATGCAGAAGCCTCACCTCTCCTGTGTGCCGGGATAATTGGCTACCGTGCCTTAAAGCAGAGTCTGATCAAATCCGGTCAGCGCTTGGGGCTCTATGGATTTGGGGCCTCGGCCCATGTGGCCATCCAGGTAGCCGTCTACTGGGGATGCGAGGTCTATGTTTTTACGCGCAGTCAGAAACACAGGAATTTAGCTAAAAAACTCGGAGCAGCCTGGACCGGAACATCTCAGGACAATCCTCCGGTCAAGATGGATGGATCCATAAATTTCACTCCGGCCGGACCGACAGTTTTGGATGGACTCAGAGCCCTTGAAAAAGGAGGAACTCTTGTTCTTGCTGGAATTTATATGACTCCAATTCCGGAGATGAACTACCGGAAATACATCTATCACGAACGCAATCTCTGCAGTGTGGCCAATGCCACCCGTTTGGATGGGGAAGAGCTGCTCAAAATTGCCGCCGAAATCCCTATTCGGACAACCACCCACTCATTCAAACTTGAGGATGCCAACGCTGCCCTGAAACTCCTTAAAGAAAGCAAAATCGACGGTGCGGCTATCCTTCAAATATCAGAATAGGTTAAGAGAGAAAGTAAGAATTGTTTTCTTCTTTCTGTGAGTCCACATTTTCTAATATTTTTTCCTTGTTTGCACATAGACTTTCGTTATAATGTGTATGGTTGTGTATGAAAAATAAAGAGTGAATAATTTTGAAGAAGAAATCAAAGTGATAAAAGTCTCAAAAAAAACCACGAGCGGCTTAAAACTCATGTTTTATT
>JAZFSR010000049.1:0-3556 GCA_036446295.1 Candidatus Aminicenantaceae bacterium | reverse complement strand
AGAAAAGGTAAAATCAGCAGGCGGAACCATCATAAAAGAGATATTTGATTTTCCGGGGGGACGACGTTTTCATTTCACAGATCCGAGTGGTAACGAATTGGCAATATGGTCAGATAAATAGTTCTCTTTCTTATTTCCAAGTGACTAGACCAGCGGCCTTTAGAACATCGAGGTGATCCAATATGGCTTGAAGATCGGTTTCCTGTTTAAACTGGGTGTCAGCCATCTTCTTTATATCTAGAGCACTGTTTTGACCATTACAAAGCAGCTGGATTTCACTTGCAGACCGGAAAGACCGTCTTGACGGTTGTTCCTTCTTCATTTCTTTCTGCGCATTTGAAATCGCACTCCTATAGCCTTGATACCCATTCTCTATGATCTTGTCGGTCGGAATCGGGCTCAAATTTGATGCTTTTTCCTCCAAGGGAGTTTTACTCAGTCGAGCCGGTTTGATCAGCAGCTGTTTAGCTCTGACATTCATTTGGGATTCCAATACGAGCAGACAAGATTTTTCGATCCCATCAACAGCCGAATTAAGAGGTGAGAGATCTTGTAGAAATGTGTTTCGATCAATCCCCAGTTCAGCCACTGACTCCAGGGTTGCCCTTTCACAGATGGCGGCAGCCTCGATATAACCATGGGTTTTTTTGTATATTAAAGAGAGCTGTTCTTTGTCGGCTCTTTGAAGTTCCTCGATTCCTCGAGCCAATTGATGACCAATACGTTTAGCCGCATTGCTCGTTATCTCAGCTGCAATACGGAAGGCCATGGGATCGTCTGCCGTGGCAATTGTGTAGGATGTTGCAGCTCCAATAACAACAACTCTCTTCAGCTGAGTGGGATCAATCTTGTCGGGTCGATCCTCTGAGGTGTGATACCAAAAATCCGGCCAAGTATTCATGACTATACCAGGCACTCCTACACCCCAATCATTGAATACCTCATGGTCGGAGGATCCCATATGAGTGCCCATATAATACATGAAAGGATCTTCGCTCCCACTGGGGGCAACAATCCTTCGGGGATATTTCTGATCCATGCTGTTTGTGACATTTGTCCGGTTAGTCTCTCCAATGTAGCGGTAATAATTTTCCAACACATCGTTGAGATAATGGGCGTTTCCAAAAGTCGTGCGCATCATTGTCATAAAAGAAAGACTCCGGGATAGTCCCAGACCAACCATGTCCAAGTTTATATTACACAGAGTTCTTTTCATTATCTCAGGGTGGGCATTCACCCAGGGGATTGTCCCTGAATACTCAGGAGCCCAGAGAAAACGTATGGTACGCTTTGGAGGAGGAATAGCTCCCCTGTCGATCAGGACTTTCAGTGTCCGTGCCATTTCCAGTATAGCCGTACAGCCGGAAATATTATCATTGGCCCCCTGCTTGGCATATCCCTCGAAAAGATGGGCACTGAAAATCACTTCCTGGGCATTTTGATCTGTTCCGGGAATAGAGGCAACGACATCCTGAAGCTCATAATCCAACATGGTGGATTCAACTACAGCATGAACAAGAATTTTTTCTCTTCCAAGAAGACGATCTCTCAGGATATAACCCTCCCGGGGAGGGATGTTGAACGCAAATTTAGCAGGAGTTTGTCCCTGTCCACGGATACCTCTCCAGGGAATTGCGAGAGAATCTTGAAGCGGTCGTGGGGAGTTAAAGGAAATAACACCGGCCGCCCCCTTCTGAAGACATCCGAACTGGTGGACCATACTCACCGAACCCGAGGTAAGAAGAATTTTATCTTCGACTTCTAATCCTTCAAAATCTGCTCTGGTGCCGCGGCCAACCCATATAAGCTCTGCTTGTACATCGGCAGAATTGCTGCCTGTCGCCAGCATGGCCCGCAGATCTGTATAAGAAGCCAATTTTTGACGGATTGGAGAGATCTCCCAGAGTTCTCCCCTGATCCCATCCCAGGTTTTTCCTCCTTTGTACCGGACTATTTCCGCATCTTTAAAACCATATTCTTTAAGACGGTCATAGACAAACTGAGCTTCAAGAAAAGTGTTTTTGTATTCATCCGGTTTTCGGTCTCTGTTATAACCGGCCATTGCAAGGATGTGGTTAAAGGCCGTCTCTCCAGAGGATTCCCCAATAATCTCATCCATCTGGGATTGTGGGAGAAACGTCCATTGGAACCAGGATGTCATTTGAGCCATGACAAAAAGAGGCAAAATCAATAAAACAGACAAAAGCAAGAATATTGATTTGTATTTCATGGATGTCCTCCTGAATGGTTTAAAATGATATTTTTATACCAAACTCTTATGCAAAAGCAAAACATTTATAGAAAAACCAAGTCTTAATTCCTCTCCAGAGACTGCGCTGTCCGGATAAGGTTGTCAAAGAAAAGATCAATATCTTTTGTAGTTAATTCGGGATTGGTGATGACTAGCCGGATAACAAGATTGTTGCCTAAATGGGCATAGTTGACCATGGATTTACCACTGTGAGCCAATTCTTCTCGCAATTTTAGATTAAACTTATTGAGATCGCTCCGTTGAGATGGAAGATATCGAAAACAGATGTTGACTGAGGACCGTTGAACCATAAGTTCCAAGGCAGTGTTTTTGTTAACGATCTCTTCGGCATAGGCCGACAATTCAAAGAGACGATTTATCCTTTTAGCAAATCCTTTGTCGCCGTAATATTTCCATGCCAGCCAAAGTTTTAGTGAATCCACTTTTCGCCCACACTGCATTGATTTCGGTCCCAAATCAAAGGATCCGTAGACCTCATCGTGAAATATATAATCCGTACTTTCGACAGAGTTTGTTCTTAACAGATGACCAGGTTCTCTAACAAAAAATATTGAACATATGATGGGAAGCCCCATTAATTTGTGGGCATTCCAGATAAAGGAATCAGCCTTTTCCACTCCCCTCATCAGGATGCGATGTTGAGGGCTGAGAACGACAGATCCTCCAAAAGAGCCATCGACATGCAGCCAGAGGTTAAACTTCCGAGCGATGGGGACTATTTCTTCTATAGGATCAAATGCCCCTTTGACCACGGTTCCGGCTGTGGCTCCTATAAAAAAGGGAAGTTCATCTTGTTGAAGGCTTTCTTCAATAGCCACAGAAAGCTCGGAAGGAATCATTTCTCCTAAAACATTGGTCTTAACTTTTCGGACACTCTTTGTCCCGAGACCTAAAATGTTGGCATTTTTTTCAAAAGAGTAATGGCTTTCCTCAGAAATAAAAGCCGTGAGTTTGCGGGAATTTGAATATCCTTCCTTTTTCAGGCTGGGCAGGGCTCGGTTGCGCGCAATCATCATCGCCTGGAGATTGCCGCTGCTTCCTCCGGATAATAAGAGTCCCTCGGGATTTTCAAATCCACAGATAGCTCCCATTTTTTTAATAAGCTCAGTTTCCATCATAGAGCTTACAGGTGCCACCTCGTAAGTGTACATGGAGGTATTAGATAAGCTTGTGAATAGTTCTCCCAGAAATCCCGGAAAGGAAAATCCCGACCAGAGCTGGTTGAAAAACTGCCTATGGCCCGTTCTCACGGAAAAAAAGAGGTATTTTTCGACAATTCCGTAG
>JAZFSR010000048.1:0-13172 GCA_036446295.1 Candidatus Aminicenantaceae bacterium | reverse complement strand
ACATAGAGGCCTCCAAGTTTAGCACTCTGATCGAATTGGGTGTGGTGGATGCGCCTCCAGGGGATAATGTTGACGCGGGCTCCTCTCGTTGCAGCGTCTCCGAGGTATGCGCCCCATTCCCATACGGCCACCATCAATTCGACCCGGGAATGATTAGGTACGAGTCCAAGATTTCCGTACGAATAAAAAAGTAGGGGTCTGATATACGCGGTGTCCAATTGGTTTTCTTTCAGCACGAGCAAAATGACATCACGGATTTCTTCTTTAGAGTAAGGAACGTCCATGTGCAGCACAGACGCGGAATGCATAAACCTGTCCATGTGCTCCGGAAGACGGAAAATGGCCCGGCCTTTTCCTGTGTCATAGGCACGTATTCCTTCGAAGACAGAGCTTCCGTAGTGGAGAGCATGCGACATAACGTGAATTGTGGGTTCTTCCCAATTGAAAAATTTCCCCATATACCAAAATTTTTTCGCTTTTGGAAAATGGGTGTTTTCAAACATACTTTCTCCTTATGATAAATGGATTAATTCAGGGGTCTATGATGGATGTGTTTAAAAAATCCCCCCCCCATGGATTTTTTTGCCGTGATGCATGTAAAGATGAAAATTCCACCTCTTTTAATTCAAAATTATTTTAAATATCAAGCGGAAATGGAAATTCATTGATATCATAAATTTGCAAGAATGAAAAGGAATCTTTTTTTAGCTATTCCAGGTTTTAGCTATTCCAGCGTAAATTCCCAGGCACACCAGACATTTGTCATGCGCTGATCCGGCGGACAGGATAGGCATTTTGTTTGTATCCGAGGATCTATGGTTTTGGCAAAACCGCTGTATTCAACGATTCCCACTGATTTGCATGGAAAATCTGTCAAACCCTGCCGCTGCCTTGCTTCCTGAACGCGGCAGGTGTTCATCCGAAATACACATCGATTCTTTTCCTGTTCGAGAACTTCCTGAGTGTTGATATGTGCGTACAGCCTGAATTTGAGTGCCTGAACGAGGGCGGGGATGCCGCCCCCTGGTTTGAGTCCGAGTCTTTTCATTATGCGTTTGGCCTCGATAACAGTGAATGTCTCCCATGCTTTCTTATCCAGTCCCATAGCCGTCTCGAAGCCAAATTTATCCTCGACAGCCCGGAACCACAAACCGTCATGGGCGAGCCAATTTTTAGCTGCATCCTGGAGAAGGGCCAAAAGATCTTCTTTTGAAAGATCTGAAAGTTCTTTATTGGCAAAGCTTTCCTTTGTGAGTTCATCCATTGGGTTCATAATAGTTTTTCCCTTTATGAGGAACAGATTTGATTTTATGCTCTGATTGAAGAAGATCGATGAGCTTTAAAACCTCACTCGAAGATTTACCCAGAGATGCGGACAGATCATCCAGGGTCATGGGCCTTCTCCGCGTCATGGCTATTAGAATTTCTTCTTGAGTCTGTTGGAGTTGAGACACAGATGAATTTTCAAATGTGGCGATAATCTCACAATTTTTTCCAAAAAAGTCTCTTATTCTTTCCATCTCATTGAGTGTAAGGGCTGAAGCAGATATTTCGGCCGGAGGGCGGACAACCGTGTTGAGCTGGACTTTATCCGGTTTGAGATTAGAGGTGATTTTCTTCAGTTTCTTAAGATGAGAGACTGAGTCGTTGATGCCCTTGACAAGCAAAATTTCAATCCATATTTTCCCCGTGAATTCGCGGCGGAATTTTTTCAAGCCTGAAATAATATCTTTGACCTTAAGGGACTTGTGAGGGCGGTTTGTTTTTTCAAAGACATCCTGCGTCACGGCATCCAATGAAGGGACCACCAGATCGCTAGACAATAAGGCCTGCCTGACCTCATCCTTTCGGAGGAGAGTACTATTGGTTAAAACGGCAACAGGAATATCAGTGATTTTTTTGAGTTCTCGGATGAGAAGTCCGATCTCGGTGTTCAAGGTCGGTTCTCCAGAACCTGAAAAGGTGATGAAATCGATGCGTACTCCTGAGCGTATCTTTTTTTTGATCTCCGCAAGGACGTCTTTGGCCGGAATATAAGCTTGCCTTGAGATGGTTGTCTTGGGGCCGTGTCCGAGCTGGCAGTAGATGCAGTCGAGGGAACAGGTTTTAAATGGAATAAAATCTACTCCTAGAGAAAAACCCAGACGACGGGATGGAACAGGACCGTAGAGGTGGGTGTAGGTATTTATGCTGTCCAATTGACTTCGTGTTTAAACTCTGTCCTTGTAGATTTCAATAAATCGTCTTAAGGACCGGTCGTATGTCCGTTCCACCTCATCGGGGAAGAGACAGGCTGGGAGTTCCTGCATCCTCCAATGGTACTGCAGGCATTCACAACAGTGGCCTTTACGGCTGCAGGGCTCGTAGGTGCAGTTGCAGTTTTGCATATTATCGTGTTCATGACATTCTCGCATTTAAAACTCCAGTTGTGTATTTTATATCCTTATCTCCAGTAAAGCTTTTTATTAGCGCATCGGCATCCAAATTCTGTTTTTGCATACGTTTGTGATCGTTTAAATAATGAAAATGTATTATATCAGATGACTTCCTATTTGACATCTCTTTGCCTGAATTATTCATAAAAAATGTCTATATTTACTTTAATTTCAGTATTTTCTCTATGTTCCTTTGTTTTTCGTGAAAACAATTTGAAAACTTTGTTATCGCTAGACTTTTTATCCATAATCGACATTTTTTACACAAAGGCGAGTCGATAATACCCCATCTGCTTTGTTGCGACGCATTTGCGGTACAGGAGTACAGCTTCATACGTCGACGCCTCACATCTGAGGTATTCTCCACTCGTGAATAATTCAGGTTAGAATGTGATAGTGGACTTTCGTTGTCTTGGGGATGGGTTTGGTATATACTTTTTTAAAATCGCTATTGTAAGAGGAAAAAATGTCAGATTATTCAGAGAAGGAAGCCAAAGCGGGATTGGATGTAAAACTCCCTGCCATTGAAATATTTCCCAATCAGTTTCCTGATTATGAGATCACTATTGAGATGCCGGAGTTCACATCGGTTTGCCCTAAAACCGGGCTTCCCGATTTTGGGACTTTAATTCTCCGCTATGTGCCCAAAGACTCCTGTCTTGAGCTTAAATCATTGAAAATGTATATTCTGGCCTACAGGAATTTAGGAATATTCTACGAAAATGCCGTCAATAGAATTCTTGAGGACATCGCCAAAGCCTGTCATCCGGTCAAGGCCTCTTTAAAGGGAGAGTTCAGTCCACGGGGAGGAATGAAGTCTGTTGTGGAGGCGCATTTCCCCAGGGTGCCCAAGCTCTAAACCGAATATTTAGTGACGATGGATCGATACAAAAAATTCGGTTTTTCAGATGTTCTCATGCTCTTTGCTATCTTGCTCTGGTCCATCAATTTTTCTTTTGTCAAAGTGGCTCTGAACGAATTCACTCCCTTGGGATTCAACGGGATTCGCCTTGTTTTTGCCTCGCTTCTGCTTGTTTTGTTCCTTTCTGTCAGTCGAGAGAGTTTCCGCATCACTAAGATCGATTTTTGGCGACTGGTGGCCCTTGGAATTGTGGGAAATACCGCTTATCAGATGCTCTTTATCCATGGAATCAATTTAACAACAGCCTCTAACTCCGCCATCATCATCGCGACAACTCCCATATTTATTTCCCTGTTAAGTTTCATTATGAAACATGAACGGTTGAATTGGGCCGCCTGGACCGGAATTTTCATTTCGTTTATCGGATTTTATTTTGTCATGACAAAACGGCCGGGAAGTCTGTCCCTTAACGGGAAGGGGGCTCAAGGGGATTTGCTGATTCTTGTGGGGGCCCTATGTTGGGCCGTCTATACGGTGTTCTCGCTGCCTCTTCTCAAGAGAATTTCTCCACTCAAGTTCACTATGTACACAATGATAACCGGAACGGTCTTTTTCCTTCCCTTTTGCGTAAAAGACATAATTGTTCTTCCCTACAGTCAAATCTCACTAAAAGCCTGGGCAGCTCTGGCTTTTTCCGGGTTCTTTGCCCTTTCTGTGTGTTATGTGATCTGGTATTTTTCAGTCAAAAGGGTGGGCAGCAGCCGTACGTCTATTTATGATAACCTTATCCCAATATTTACGATTTTTTTCGCCTATTTTTTGCTCGACGAGCGGATTTCTCTTCTGCAGGGAGCGGGTACACTGGTTATTCTGTGTGGAGTCTATCTTACACGCTCGGGCTACCATTTTTTTGAACGAAGATAGATGAGAGGAATCTCTCCTTCTGTATAATAAAAACGAGTTCTGCAAAGTGATTATAAATCACGCTTCGTTTTTCCCAGCGAGAAAAACTTGCTCGATTTCCGTCCTCGCTCTCCTCCAGGGGAGGAACCATGCCCGCTCGTCCTCCAAACGGATTTCTCCATCATCTTCGCATCACTCTTGTTTTTAATAATACAGAAGTAGAGAAAACCTTTTTAGAACAATTATTTGATTCTGTAGTGAAAAATTTCTACAATGAGGGAAATGGTTCTTGTAGAAATCTTCAAATCTCTGCGTCCATACCAGTGGACTAAAAATCTTTTTGTTTTTGCCCCGCTCATTTTCTCACAAAATATATTCAATGCTCCCTACCTTTTAAAAACAATTCTAGCCTTTGGCATTTTCTGTCTTCTCTCAGGTGCCGTTTATATTTGGAACGATCTCAGAGATATAGAAGCGGACAAACTTCATCCCGTAAAATCAAGGAGACCGCTGGCGTCAGGCCGTTTGGGAAAGACCTCTGCTGCGATCGCATTTGTTTTTATCAGTTTAGTGGGCCTTGGATGCGCTCTTCTTTTAAACCTGAATTTTTTTATCTTGGCTTTGGCCTATGTGCTCCTCCAGGTTCTCTACTCCGCATGGTTGAAGCATGTCGTGATCCTGGATGTACTTCTGATTGCGGCCGGCTTCCTTCTCCGCGTGAGTGCCGGAGGGCTGGTTATCATGGTGGATATTTCCGAATGGATTTTGATCTGTACATTCCTTCTGGCTCTATTTATTGCACTGAGTAAGAGGAGGCATGAACTTGTTTTTCTTGAAGAAGACGCAAACCAGCACAGACCCATCCTGGAGGAATACTCTCCCTATCTCCTTGACCAGATGATTTCGGTTGTCACGGCCTCTACGGTTGTGGCCTACTGTCTCTATACGATCTCCTCAGAAACGGTGGCCAAATTTGGTTCCTCCCGGCTCATCTACACGGTTCCATTTGTCCTCTATGGGATCTTCCGCTATCTCTATCTAATACACAAGAAAGGTGAAGGGGGAAGTCCGGAATCTTTGATCCTTAAGGATAAACCCTTTCTGGCAGGAATCCTTTTATGGATTGCTTCGGTTGTTATCATCCTCTATGTCAGGATTTGAAAATGAACAAACCCAAAGTTGCCGTGTTGAGAACATCTCCACAAACAGTCCTCGATGACTATCAGAAAGTGATGCACCTTGCAGATTATGAACACTATATCTCCAAGGATATTGATTCACTGATCAAACTGAATCTGTCCTGGACCAAGTATTTCCCATCGTGCTCCAGCGAGCCCTGGCAGGTCGAGGGTGTTGTCCGAACCCTTCTCCATGATGGATACCCAAAGGAAAAACTGTTTCCGGTTGAAAACAAGACCGTTGTCACCAATCCGATAAAAGGAGCCAGAAACAACAAGTGGGCTCCCATTCTTGAAAGACACGAACTGAAATTTGTGCCTCTGCCGGAAGTGGAATGGCAAACCTATGAATTCAAAAGTTCCCTGTTGAAGCTGAATAAGATCTTCCCGGAGGGAATAGAAATTCCGAAGATGTATATAGGGAAAAATGTCATCCATTTACCGACCGTAAAAACCCACGGCCATTCGACAACGACGGGTGCCATAAAAAATGCTTTCGGCGGTCTATTGAAAGAGGTCAGGCACTATGCGCACAAGTATATTCATGAAGTTCTTGTGGACCTCGTTCTCATGCAGAAAGAACTGCATCCCGGTATTTTTACCGTTATGGACGGGACCGTTTGCGGGGATGGGGCCGGACCGCGGACCATGATTCCCAAGATTAAGAACCTTATTCTGGCAGGGGGGGATTCCGTGGCTATAGATGCCGTGGCGGCTAAGCTTATGGGATTTGAACCCATGGAGATCCCTTATATCCGGATGTGTCACGAGAGAGGATTGGGGATTGGCCGGATCGAACAGATCGAAGTTGTGGGTGAAGATATCTCTGAAATAAATTTTCAGTTTAAAACAAAAAAAAGCCTCGTCATTTGGGGTGATCAAATGCTGCGGATTGGATTTTTCCGTTTCCTGGAAAAAATCCTTCTCAAGTCTCCCCTTGTTGTATGGGCGCCCTTGGCCAGCAATGTCTATCATGACTGCATCTGGTATCCGACAATTGGACGAAAAAGGATACGAGGATTCCTCAAGACGGAATGGGGCCAGTTGTGGCGGGATTATTAAAAGTGTTCCTGAGCTAGGGAAGCCCTAAAATTTTGTGCAGTTGAACCGAGAGGCGTATATTATCCAAATTATTGCCTGCGGCGTGTTCGACGAGTTCAATTCCCCGATCCAGACTCCATTTTAGGTTGGACTGGGCTTGGAGAAAGAGTGGAATTTGTTCCGGAAAATATTTTCGTATATTTTTTACCGTCTCCATTTCCAATTCCCTTGTGACGACGAGTTTCACTTCCTTGGCAGAACCCGTGTATTTTGCATGGACAAAGTATTCCTTTGGTTTAGGAGACACTGTGTACCAATCTACAGGTAGATCTTGGTAGAAAATTCCATTGGTTTCTACCTGAATATTCCATTTATCCATTTTGAGTCTTTGTGTCAGCGAAGCGATGTCTTGGTATAGGGGTTCACCTCCGGTCAGGCAGATCCACCGGGAAGGGTGATGACGTCTTATGTCCTTGACTTCAAAGCAGATTTGGTCTGCAGACAAATCCCGGCCCTCGTCCCATGCGTATTGTGTATCACAAAAGTCACACTTGAGGTTGCATCCGGACAACCTGATAAAGACTGTTGGCTCTCCCTGCCGGAGTCCTTCTCCTTGGAGAGAATAAAAAATTTCGTTAATCTTGAGAGTATGTGGCTGAGGCATCCTTCGATTCCCAAACTGTAACGGCCTTAACTGGGTAGTGTTTTTTGAGCTCCAGGAAAAAATGTTTAGATAAATTTTCGGCAGTCGGATTAAAGGGATAGATGTCATTGAGGAGACAGTGATCGGGGAGAATATCAGAGAGCTTCTTTTTAATATCCTTAAAGTCATATCCAATCCCAATTGAATCGAGTTCGGTCACTCCAATGTGAACTTCGACTTTAAAGGAATGTCCGTGAATATTTTCACATTTTCCCTTATACCCTTTTAAAAAATGGGCGGCCTGGAAAGTATCTTTTACGCTGAGTGTCCAACTCATAGTTTTCCTTCCTTTTTGAGTCGATTAATGAGGGGATCTTGTCTCCCGGTTTCTTTCCACGCTTTTTGACGCAGAAGGCATGAGGAACATTTGAGGCATGGAATTTCTCTGCCGGCATAGCAGGATATGGAGTAGGAGTAATCCGCTCCGAGAGACAGTCCTTCTTGGATGATGTCTGCTTTTTTTAAGCCTACAAACGGGGTCAGGACTTTAAACGCCGTCTTGACCCCATAGGCCGCCTCTGTACCGAGGTTTATGGCTGTTTCCATGGCATGGGCGAAATCACGGGTTGTATCCGGATAATTAGGGGAATCGATCACATTGAATCCGCAGATGATGTCCTGAATATCATGGACTTCTCCCCACGCGGCAGCCAAGGAGAGAAAGATTCCATTCCGGAAAGGGACATATGTCGAAGGAACCCCGGGCGTGATGTCCTCAGGAGCGATAAATTCCGGAATGTTTTGTGTCGGATCCGTGAGTGAGGATCCACTGATTTGTTGAAGATCCACAGAGAGAATGGTTTGAGAAATGTTTAAAGAACCGGCTGTTTTTTTGGCCATCTCAATTTCGACGGCATGTCTTTGGCCGTAGTCAAAGGTCAGGGCATGAACATAATCGTAATCTTTGTTCGCCCGGTAGAGAGCGGTTGTGGAATCGATACCTCCGGAAAAAAGTACACAGCATTTTTTCATGTCTATCTCATCAAGATGATAAAAGAACCCCTCCCTTTTTGCAAGAATTGGGGTCAGACATGAAAATAATTAAAGGGACATCATACTTAATTCCCATGTAATTAAGTATGATGTCACTTTAATTATTCGAAAGTTTACTGGGTGCCTTCTCTCTTGAATACTATTTTTCCCCCGACAATGGTGTAATCGACCTTGGACGTCATGATTTGGTCATGGGGAATGGTCATCAAGTCATTGTTGAAGATCACTAAATCAGCAAGATAGCCTTCCTTGAGCATGCCCTTTCTGTCTTCCATAAATTCGGCATAGGCGGCACCAAGTGTGTAGAGTTCAATGGCTTTTTCCATAGAGAGTTTCTGATCGGGAAACCACCCATCTCCTTCTTCACCGGCTCTGTCCTTTCTTGAGACGGCTCCATAGAGTCCTTCCAGAGGATCGATGGGTTCTACAGCCCAGTCCGTTCCAAAAGCGATTTTCACTCCGGCATCCAATAGTTTCTGCCAGGCGTACGCCCCTTCGCAGCGTTCAAGTCCGATTCGTTTCTCTGCGAACCTCTTATCGGTAATGCAGTGAGTCGGCTGCATCGAGGCAATCACCCCCAATTCGGCAAAACGGGGGATATCTATAAGACGGATAATCTGTGCATGTTCAGAACGATGGCGGCTGTCACGGGTGCCGTTGACCTGCCGGGCTTTTTCCAGAGCATTTAAAACCCAGTTGTTCCCCTTATCTCCAATGGCATGTGTCCCGGTCTGAAACCCTCTCGCATCGGCCACAACGATTCGGCGTTCGAACTCGTCATAGGGCATCATGGAAAGCCCGCTGGTCGTGGGATCGTCTACAAAAGGATCAAACATGAGGGCCGTTCCGGAGCCCAGAGTTCCATCAATAAAGATCTTGAGATATCCAAAACGAATCCACTCATTTTCTGCAGGGAAATCCTTCTGCAGTTCCTCTAACCTATTCCAAGATTCCTCTGCATTTTCTCCTTCAGAAGGCAGCCCCATGTTCACCGTAGCCCGAAGAGTAAGCCGTCCTTCATCTTTAAATCTCTGGAGGAGGTCAAATCCGCCGTTGAGCTGAGAAATACTGGTCACACCGGTCTTTCTGGCTGCTTCCAAAGCCAGTTCGAGAGCCTGGTCAGTCTGGATCTGTCGTTCTTCCGGAGTCAGTTTCTGTGTCGTTGTCCTCCTGATGAGTCGAGACGCCCCTTCTTTGAATATGCCTGTAGGTTCCCCTGTCTCCGGATCCTTGACAATGGTCCCATCGGGAGGACTCTGCGTATCTTTTGTTATTCCCGACATTTTGATGACATAGCTGTTGACCCAGATAGAATGGCCGTCTGCACGGCTGAGGATAACAGGATTATCGGGAGCGACCGCATCGAGTATTTCCTTAGTAGGCCATTTCTTGTCGGGAAAGGTCTCGTGTTCCCAACCTCTTCCCGAGATTAAAACTCCCGCTTCTAACTGGTCCACCTTTTCCTTGACCATTTGAGCGATTTCCTGCGGATCATGAACATAGCGGAAATCGAGGTTCATCAAGGATCGGCCACCGCTTAGAAAATGAATATGCGCATCGTTAAATCCTGGGATCAAGAGACGTCCGCCTGCATCGATGACTTGAGTCGCGGCCTCATCGATGTATTTTTTGATTTTGCTGTTCGATCCAACAGCAAGAATTTTCTCTCCTTTTATGGCAATGGCTTGAGCTCTGGGATTATCTTTGTCGATGGTGACAATCTTAGCATTTTTGATAACAAGGTCAGCCAGAGGCCCATCATAAGACTTGCTGCATCCAATATTAAGCAGAACAAAATAGGATAAAACAAAAATTCCAAATATTTTTTTCAGCATTTTAATCCCTCCTCCCTTTTTCTTTTCTGACATAAAAAAATCTTTCTTTTATTTTTGAACGGAAGAGATATCATCCATAGCATACATCCCACGGCCGTTTGTGGCGATGACTACGACATTATCTCTCGGATGGATGATGAGATCCCACACAAAACAATTAGGTAGACTGCTGCCCAGGACCTGCCATGTCTTCCCTCCATCAATAGTCACATACACACCCAGATCTGATCCTACATAGAGGATATTCTCTTTTGTCGGGTCCTCCCTGATGACATTGATAGGACCACCAGGGATATTTCCTGAAATATCGATCCATGTTTGGCCGAAATCTGTGGATTTGTAGATATAGTCGGCAAAGTCGTCATCTCTGCGGCCGTTTAATGTGAGATAGACCGACTCCTGGTCATATTTGGATGCGACAATCCTTGAAACCTGCTTATTAAAGGGAAGCCCCTTCGTGATTTCTGTCCAGGTCTCGCCTCCGTTTTTTGTGACATGAACGCGGCCATCGTCCGTGCCGGCGTAGATCAAACCAAATTCAAATGGAGATTCTGAGAGTGCCGTAATTGTGGCAAAAGGAATAGCAAAGGGAAGTTTTCCCTGCTGCTCGGGATTGTTGTAACTCAAATCAGGACTGATTCTCTCCCATGTCTCTCCCTCATCCATTGACCTGAAAAGATACTGCATGCCGTGGTAGACAACAGAAGGATTATGTTCAGAGACTATTGTCGCCGCCATCCACTGCCCGCGCAGAGGAGGTTCACCCTCCGGCACCGCAGGCAGAATGTTTTGGCTTGTCCAAATCCCGTCTTTAAACTCAGATCGCATCAATCGACCGTAAAAACTTGAGGAATAAGTGACATTGGAGTTTTCCGGATGAACAGCCACATGTGTGCCCTCTCCTCCGGGAGCGGATTCCCAGCGAGTCGCCACCCGAGGTTCTCTCCGCCGTCTCGGCATGTTATGAGCTACGCTCCCTTTGTAGGTCCCATGGTCTTGAACCGAGCCATAGACATTAAAAGGTTTTTCCATATCATAAGCTACGTTGTAAAACTGGACGAGCGGGTGATTTGTGTGAAAATCTCTCCAGATCTCTCCCCCATCATAGGACACATTGATTCCACCGTCGTTGACATTGATGATATAGTTGGAATCTGAAGGATCAATCCAGAGACCGTGATGGTCTCCATGTAGACCGGAATAACTAAGACGTCGGTATGATTTACCACCGTCTGTGGATTTCGACAATCCCAATCCCATGATGTAAATGGTATTCTCATCGCTGGGATCCACACGGATCTGTCCGAATACCCAGCCATATGTTCCCCCAAATCCTTCCATCATCCGGTCATCAGGACTGACTTTGTTCCAGGACTCGGCCTTATCGTCTGTCCTATAGATTTCCGCGCCCTTTATCGCCCTTCCGGTTTTCGTGCGCCCATAGGCATCCCTCTCTCCCTCTCCAACCTCGCGCCCGGGATTGTGATTATCGACAAATGCGTATAGGACCTTGGGATTACTTTGAGCAATGTCCAGGCCAATCCGCCCGGTTTTTTCCAGAGAAGGCAGACCGCTTGTTTTCTGCACCCATGTTTTCCCTCCGTCTGTGGTCTTGAAGATTCCATCTCCGGGGCCGGGCATGGGATCGCTCCAGCGCTGGCGTGTGCGGTTCCACATGGACGTGTAGAGAGTGTCCGTATCTGAAGGATCCATGACGAGATCATAGGCGCCGATAAAATCACTGATATAAAAAACCTTATCCCAGGTCTTTCCCCCGTCAGAGGTTTTAAACACCCCGCGCATTTCATTGCGCGTCCATTCGTGACCGGGAGAGGCCACATAGACAATATTGGGATTACTCGGATGGATGATTATACGTCCAATTGTATGTGTGTCGGCAAGCCCCATGTGCTGCCATGTCTTCCCGGCATCTACGGACTTATAGACACCCGTTCCGGCTACAGAAGCACGGAAGATGTTGGCTTCCCCGAGTCCAACCCATACAATGTTTGTATCTGATTGGGATATGGCGATGTCACCCACTGACATTGAGGGAGCTTCATCCATAAGAGGTTCCCAAGTAATACCGGAATTTTCCGTCTTCCAGACTCCTCCGGTGGCGGCTCCCACATAGATCGTATGTTTGCTCCCTTTGGGAACGGCAATATCCGTACAGCGACCGCTGATAATATCGGGCCCGATGAACCGCCATGTCAGATCTTTAAATGCAGATGACTCTTTCATCTCCTGATGCTGCGCATACCAGGCGAGCCTCTGGGCCGGATCGGTATTTTCGATCTTCTTTTGATCGCCTGCATATAGACATAACCCCGCAATCAGTAAAAATCCCGTTATTTTAAAATATTTCGACATAAAGACCTCCAATTATTTATCGTACCAGAGATCAGGGAGGATGGATGCGTATTTGGTGAATGTTTTTCCGTTGACTGTCAGGACAAACTTGTATTCCCCTAAAGGTGCAGCGGGATCCCTCGACCCGAACCGACCGCCAAAACCTCTCTCCCTCATTCTTGCCTGCCGTTCTTCCATCTGCTTTATCTGTTCCGGCGTTCTTTGAGGCGCTTTAGTCATAGGCCAGAGAATCATGTTGATTCCAGGATCAGTATTACCCTCAAGCTCACCCACCACAACATTTCCTTGATAAACGGTCAGCTTGGGAGCCTCGGCCGCTTTATCTTTTAAGTGGTAGTAAACAGTTATTCCTGTCGGTTCGCTTTCCCCGGCAAAGTTCGATGAACCGGATGCATTTGTAACGTTGTTGATCCAGCGTATTTTAGATTCGATATCAAAGAGATAGGCATCCATTGCCATCACATCAGCCGTACACTCCACTAGAGGTGAAATATCGGCGATGAAGATTCCACGTCCGTGAGTGGCAACGATGAGATCGTTTTCCCTTGAATGGATTTTCAGGTCATGAACGGGCTGGGTAGGCATGTTGTTTTTCATCTTTGTCCATTCCTGTCCCCCATCCAGCGAGACATAGACCGCAAATTCCGTTCCGACAAACAGGAGATTGGGATTTTTGTGATGTTCTCGGATGACATTGATGGGTTCGTCCGGAAGATTGCTGGCTATCGAAATCCAGGTCTCACCAAAGTCCGTTGTTTTATATACAAAAGGTCTGAAATCATCTCTTCTAAATCCAGTATAGGTCACATAGGCCGTTCCCGGTTCATGATGGGAGGCCACAACACGGCT
>JAZFSR010000047.1:0-20720 GCA_036446295.1 Candidatus Aminicenantaceae bacterium | reverse complement strand
CAAAAGAATCGTCATCCGTTTCTTCATTATCAAGGATCCCCAAAGTTTGCTTCAATTGTTTGAGTTCCTTGTAGTACTTCCCTTCTTCGGGAAACATCTGGACGAGTACCTTTAAAACATCCAGGATATTGTCTTTCTGGTTATTCTTCCGGAATTCTGAGAGGAGAATCTTGCTCACAATCTGATAATTCTCTTTTTGACCCCTCATCTTATAAATATTCGCCATTTTTTCCATGGTTGGCAGATGGATGACTTTGGCTCCTATAATAAGGCCGAGAAGACTGATAGCCTTATCTTCCTTCTTTTTCTGCATAAACGATTCTACAATCGGTTCAAACAGAGCAAACGCTTCATCGATCTTTTTTTCATGGATATAAATTTTCCCTAATCTTATTCTGATATTGTTCTCGCTCGGTCTTAAAGACAAAATCTTGGCAAATATTTCCTCCGCATTTTTAAAGTCATTCTTGGCATACAAAAGGTTGCCATAGATTTTAAGAGCCTTGATGTTCTCTTCATCTTTTTTAAGAATATTTTTAACGAGGGAGAGGGCTTCTTCGTCTTTTTTCTCAATTTTAAGGAGGTCAATAAGATTGGAGAGTGTACGAAAATGGTCGTCCTGTAAATCTCTGGCTCGATCGAGCAAAGGTTTTGCCTCCGCATATTTTTCTCCGGCCATCTTGATCTCAGCCAATTCATTCAGTTCTTCAATGGCCTGTTCTATCATTCCCTCATTTTCGTACAAATCCGCAAGAGCCAATCGGGATTCCATATCTTCCCCGTCCAACTCAAGTAATTTATGAAAGACGCGGATGGCATCGTTGGGCCTGTTCTCATTAGAATATTTTTTTGCCAACTGCAAATATTCTATTTTCGATTCAGAGATGAATCCCTGACCCCGGAAGAGGTCGGCCAGTTTTTCCACATATTCAATATTTCCGGGTTTCAACCGGGTAATTCTCTTATAAAGGGCGATGGATTTGGCGTAATTTTTTTTCTCTTCATAATACTGGGCAATCCGCAGGAATTCTTCAGCCGCCCTTTCTTCAAGATTGGCCTTGACATACAGATCTCCAAGGATATTTCTGATCGTGATATCCTGTTCATCACCGGTGAGGAGTTTTTGGTATTCTTTGATAGCTTCTTTGTACTTTCCCCTTCTGATATACTTTTCAGCCGTCGCTTCGTGATCTTTTCTAGAATTCATCTCTTCTTCAAAGCCCCAGATTAAAAGATTTCCTGTGGAAGTCCGTGGGCCCCAGTTCCCTCAATGCCGCATAGTGTTCCTTTGTACCATACCCTTTGTGCTTCCATAGAGCATATCCATCGAAAACCTTGTCCAGATGAACAATGATTTCATCCCTGATGACCTTGGCCAAGATGGAAGCGGCTGCAATTGATTTACTCTTCTTGTCGCCCTTCAGAATTCTTTGCTGGGGATAGGGAATATTTTCGATACGAAATCCATCTACCAGGATGTAATCCGGCTTAATTTTCATTTTATCGATGGCTCTCCGCATGGCCTCCAATGAAGCCCAATGTATATTTAGTCGATCGATCTCTGTATTAGTTGCTAAGCCAATTCCCACTAAACTGGTATTTTCGAAAATGGATTTAGCCAACCTTTTTCTTTTTTGAGGAGACAGAAGTTTGGAATCATCAATCTCATCCAACCATGTTTGTCTTTCTCCTGTTATAAGCGGATGAGGAAAAGCCACAGCTGCAGCCACAACCGGGCCGAAGAGAGCACCTCTCCCTGCTTCATCGAGTCCCGCTATGATTGAGTACCCTTGTTGGATGAGCCCTGTCTCTATCTTAAAGTCTGCCAATCCTGGCCCTAATTCTACCTAGCTTCTTTTATTCTGGCGGCTTTTCCCTTGAGCTTTCTTAAGTAGTACAGTTTTGCACGCCTGGTTTTACCCTTTCGCACGACTTCAATATCATGAACCATCTTGGAATGCTGGGGAAATATTCTCTCCACACCGATGCCGAATGAGTTTTTTCGGACCGTAAAAGTGGCTCCCATTCCAGAACCTCTCTTGGCGATCACGTCTCCGCGGAAAATCTGGATTCTTTCCTTTTCTCCCTCTCGAATGACAACATGAACCTTAATCGTGTCTCCCACTTTGAACGGTTTGAGAGAATCTTTTAAATATTTTTCTTCAACTGAATTAATCTTATTCATTGGTTTATCCTCATTCTATCAATTTGTCTTTTTGCCCAAAAGATCAGGACGTTTTAACCTGGTCTTTTCTAAAGATTTTTTTTTCCTCCAGGCTTCGATCTTTTTATGATCTCCTGAAAACAGCACCTCAGGAACACTCATTCCTCGAAAATTCCGAGGCCTCGTGTATTGAGGGAAACCCAAGACTCCCTTAAAAAACGAATCCGATTCAACAGATTCCTTCTTCCCGACCACATCTGGAATGAATCTTGATACCGCATCTACAAGGACAACTGCCGCCGGTTCTCCTCCTGTGAGGATATAATCACCGATGGATATTTCATCCGTCACAAGATATTCAATAACCCGTTCATCGACTCCCTCATAACGACCGCAAATGAGAACGATTTGCGAATAGTCCGTCAATTCTTCTGCAAGAGAAGAGTTAAACGTCCTCCCTTGAGGAGAGAGAAGATAAACAGGAGTATTCTCGTCCTCTCGAATATCCTCGACTGCGGCGAATATCGGCTCGGGCTTCAATACCATTCCCGGTTTGCCTCCAAAAGGTCTATCGTCAACCTGTTTATGTTTATCAGAGGTAAAATCCCTAAGATTGTGGATACGAACCTCAATCAAATTTCTGTCCAGGGCTTTTTTTAGCACCCCAACAGAAAAAACATTCCCAAACATCTCGGGAAAGATAGTGATTATATCAAATCTCATCTAAATCTAAAAGACCCTCTGGAGGGTCTATGATTATGGTCTTTTTTTCCAAGTCAATCTTAAGACAGATTGTCTGAGACAGCGGTATTAAACTTTCCCGCCCCTCACACCCATGGACGACCAATAAATCATTATCAGAAACTTGTATCACATCGTGGACCGAGCCAACCAGCTCGCCACTCTTTGTGACAACGGTGCAGCCTTCTATTTGGTGAAAGCAATATTCACCTTGTTCCAACAAGAGCTGATCCTCTCCAGGATAGAAGATTTCTTCTCCAACAAACTCGAGGGCCTGGGAGATCGTATCAATTCCCTTGAGTTTTAGTATTGCAAAGGTTTTTTGGAATCGAAAAGCTTCAATCTGGAATTCTTCTGAACACCCTTTATTTTTAAAAAAAAGACTGGAAAAAAAAAAGCTTTTCCGATGGTTCAGTATAAAGCTTGATTTTTAACTCGCCTCTTCGCCCTTGTGGCTTTAAAACTTTTCCAATATTCAACACTTTATTCTTTTTCAATATTCCCGTCTTTTTCAATAATCTCGAGATTAAACCTTCTCTTAAGCTTCATTCCCGCGGCTCCAAGAATAACCCTGACTGCACGAGCTGTTCTTCCCTGTTTCCCGATCACTTTCCCCAAATCTTCGGGATCAACAGTGAGTTCCAAAATTGAAGTTTGCTCTCCTTCCAATAGAGAAACGTGCACCTTGTCAGGATTGTCAACTAATGCTTTAGCAATCATTTCAACGAGTTCTTTCACTGTAGCCTCCTTATGTCTTGTTAATTGGTAATTTTTCCGATTTGGATGCTTTGTTCAGAAGGGATTGGACCGTTTTAGAGGCTTGAGCTCCTCTATCAATCCAATATTTTGCTTTTTCCAGATCAATTTTGATGTCCGGGGGTTCTTTTAAGGGGTCATAATATCCAATGATATCTTTTGTCTTGCTTTCTCGCGGTTTTCTCGAATCAATGGCCACTATTCGATAGAACGGCCGTTTTTTTGCACCCAGTCTCATAAGTCTTAACGCTATCATTATCTGCTCTCTTATAGAAATTTAAGGACGAATTGTGATCATAACCAAATATATCCCATAAGTCAACTGATTTCAACACGATGGAGTCAAGCACCGGGGAAGGAAGAGAGGAGTTTCTGGAAGCTGGATTTCTTCATCATTTTTTTCATTTCAAAAAACTGCTTCAGAAGCTGATTGACTTCTGAGACAGGTCGTCCACTCCCTCTTGCGACCCTCGACCTTCGGCTTCCGTGAATGATTTTTGGATTCAATCTCTCCTTCAAGGTCATCGAATTTATGATGGCTTCAAAATAGATCATTTTTTTGTCGTCGATGTTCATCTTCGATATATTCTTAAATGGGCCACCTTTGGGCAGCATCCCCGCAAACTGGGACAAAGATCCCATTTTCCGGAGCTGTAAAAGCTGCTTTTTGAAATCTTCCAGAGTGAAATCCTCCTTGATCATTTTTCTGGTCAGCATCTCGGTCTCTTTTATATCCGCATCCTGTTCAGCTTTCTCTATCAAACCCAGGATATCTCCTAAACCCAGGATGCGGGAGGCCATACGGTCGGGATGAAACGTTTCAAACTGGTCTAACTTTTCCCCTGTACCTATAAATTTTATGGGTTTGCCTGTGACCGAAACGATAGATAAAGCCGCTCCTCCACGGGCATCACCGTCGAGCTTAGTCAGAATAATGGATTCCAGGCCAATTTTTTCATCAAACATTCGGGCACTCTTGACTGCATCTTGCCCGGTCATAGAATCACCGACATAAATGACTTCGGTCGGATTGAGTACTTTCTTTGCCAGCCTGAGCTCTTCCATGAGTTCCTCGTCTACATGAAGTCTCCCCGCTGTATCCACAATGAGGGGATCAAAACCATGACTTTTTGCATGTTTGACAACATCTTTGAGAGCCTTTTGTGGAGAAGCCATCTGTTTTTTCGACAGGTCGTAAAAAGGAAGGCTGAGTGATGCAGAGATCATTTTCAGCTGATCCTGGGCGGCAGGACGTTTCAGATCAAAAGAGACGAGAAGAGGTTTTTTTTTGAGTGTTTGAACCCATTTTGCCAATTTTCCACACGTTGTCGTTTTCCCGCTGCCCTGGAGTCCCACCAGCATGAATACGGTTGGAGGCTGGCTCGAAAATTCGAGCTTTTTGGTGTGCTTCCCCAGAATCTCAGTGAGATCATCTCTAACAATTTTTATCACCTGCTGGGCAGGAGACAGGCTTTGCAAGACTTTTTCATCTAAAGCTTTTTCCTTGATATTGGCTTCAAAATCCTTGACGACACGATAATTGACATCGGCTTCCAGGAAAGCCAGCCGAAGCATACGCAGGGCTTCTGCCATGCTTTTTTCTGTAATTTTCACTTCGCCGCGGAGGAACTTCATGACCTTCTGCATGCGGTCGGATAATTGATCAAACATGTTTTTTTTCCTTTTGATTATTATATCAGTTTCATGGCCACGGAGGAACACCTTGACATTTTAAGGAACAGAGTTTAAGGTAAAATTACTTTTTCAAAAACAAAAAAAAGACGCTTCCTCTCGAAAATACAATGAAAGACAAAATAGATTATAAGGAAATTAAGAAACTCACCGACTTTATGGAGGAAAAAAACCTCTCTGTTTTTGAGTTGGAAGTCGAAGGATTAAAAATAAAAGTCAGCAAGAACCAACAGCCGGTTCTTCCAACAGAGACCATTCAACAAATTATTACTTCTTCGGAGAGCGATGGTTCAAGCGCTCAAACTTCAGATCAAAAGAAAGAGAAGGACAACAGGCACTTCATTTTTTCTCCTATGGTCGGGACATTCTTTCGTTCTTCCGATCCATCTTCACCGCCCTACACGGAAATCGGAGAGAGTGTGAAGAAAAACCAAACGTTATGCATCATTGAAGCTATGAAACTGATGAATGAAATAGAATCTGATATCGATGGAATACTCGACGAGATCTTAGTGGAAAACGGAAAGCCCATTGAATACGGGCAAAGATTGTTTGCCATCAAACTCCAATAAATTTTTCATGTTTTCAAAAATATTAATCGCCAACCGTGGAGAAATCGCTCTGCGGATCATACGTTCGGCCAAAGAGCTCGGCATAAAAACCGTCGCTGTATTCTCCGAGCCCGACAGAGAATCCCTACATTCCATTGTCGCAGATGAGAAAGTCTGTATCGGACCAAGGAAAGCATCGGAAAGTTATCTCAACATTCCCCGCATCATGAGTGCCGCTGAAATTACTCAGGCGGATGCCATCCATCCCGGATACGGTTTTTTAGCTGAAAATCCTCGGTTTCCCGAGATTTGTGAGAATTCAGGCATCACTTTTATTGGCCCCCCCTCTTCGATCATCAAGCTTATGGGCGATAAAAGCCGGGCACGACAGGAGATGAAAAAAGCTAGACTTCCCATCATCCCCGGAAGTGATACCATCATCGAAGACCTCCTTGAAGCAAAAAAAGTCATCCGAAAAATCGGGTATCCAATCATCCTAAAGGCAGTGGCAGGAGGCGGCGGAAAAGGAATGAGGGTTGCGTATTCAGCGGCAGAGCTTGATAAACAATTCCCAATTGCTCAAAACGAAGCCAAGGCAGCATTTGGAAATCCCTCTCTCTACTTGGAAAGGTATATCCAAGATTCCAGGCACATCGAAATCCAAGTGATAGGAGACCAGAATGGGAATGTCATCGCATTTGCAGAAAGAGAATGTTCTATCCAGAGAAAACATCAAAAGCTGATCGAGGAAACTCCCTCTCCATTTATCGATGAAAAGATTCGGAAGAAAATGATAAAAGCTGCACGGGATGCCTCAAAGGCCATTGGCTACCAAAGCCTTGGTACCTTTGAATTTCTTGTCGATGAACGCAAAAAATTCTATTTTATGGAAGCCAATGCGAGAGTCCAGGTCGAGCACCCCATCACTGAGATGGTCTATGGCATCGATCTGGTAAAAGAACAAATCAAGATAGCTGCCGGGGAAAAACTGATCTTACCGCCAGAAATGAAGCCAAGAGGACACAGCATGGAGTGCCGGATCAATGCAGAGGATGCCGAAACTTTTATCCCTTCTCCGGGAAAAATTGACTTTCTTATTCTCCCCGGAGGGCAGGGTGTTCGTGTGGATTCTGCAGCATACAGAGGTTGGGAGATACCCCCGGATTATGATTCTCTAGTGGCTAAAATCATCGTTCATGCCTCAAACCGTGAGGAGTCTATCCAGAAAATGCAGATAGCTCTGGAATCAACCTCCATTGGAGGCATCAAATCAAATATCCCTCTCCACCTCAAGATTCTTGCCGACAAGGATTTTCAAAATGGAAAATTCTCCACCCAGTTTATGGAAAAATTCCTCTCAAAGGAGAAAAAAGGGGATATTCAGAATCCTTAATAATCTCCCTCTGATACTGATTTATCACGAGTCAAGAATGCCATAGATGCGAGGCGTCGACACATGAAGCTGTACTCATATACCGCAAATGCGGCGCAACAAAGCAGATGGGGTATTATTGACTCGTGAATTAATTGGGATATCTGACATCCAGGAAGAAGAGAGTATTGAAGATTCCTTCATTATCGGCAACCACCAGTTCATTCACTCCGAGATAGAGATGCCCGCTGAGAGGCATAGTGACCTTATTTCGGGCCCCGATATAAAAAAGCCTCTCTTCTTCAAACCGTGTTTCCTCTCCGGTTTTCTCATCGACTTCGATAGCCACCAGAAGGACGACTTTGCCGATAAGGGCTCCAATATTTTCATCGCGGAAAGCCTGTTGAACGGTTGGGATGTCCAGCCCGTCCGGAGTGCATGGAAAAGCGATGGGATTATATTTTTGAAGTGAAATGACCCCCGAGGCTTGGAACTGAATTTCCTGGCCCGACAATACCCTGTATCCTGTATCCGTCCAGTTTTCGCTGCTCAACACAGATATACGTACGGCCTGCCTTGGGGCCAAAAGTGGCGATGTGTCCTCAGGAAGAGCCTGGATTTCTTGATGCTCTTCCGTTTCCTGTTTCGCTTGGACATCCTGAGAAAAAAGGCTCCAATCCATCAATGACATGCCGATCAAGAAGGCCGTTACGATGAGGACAAACTTTATGCCCGGGGTTTTCCGACTCCACCGAATTCTATCGCTCATTCTCTCTTCCTCTTTAAAGTCTCAATAAATATTATAGAATCATCTTAAGAATAAAGAAAGGGGTCAAGAATCCATATTTAAAATATTGACCATGTGTTCATGAATGAGACCATTTGTTGCCAGGGTTTCATCACCTGACAGGCCAGGTTCGGAATTTCGAAAATCAGAAACTTGACCACCGGCCTCAAGGACAATCACTCTCCCTGCAGCCACGTCCCAAGGTTGAAGCTTCAATTCCCAAAAACCGTCAAAGCGTCCACTGGCCACATAGCATAGGTCTAAGGCCGCCGATCCTCCTCGACGGATTCCCTGCACGCGTGTGGCAAAATTTAAAAAATGATCGAAATTATTCACGCGACTTTCCCGAAGATCATAGGGGAATCCGGTAGCCAGAAGACTCTTATCCAACTCTCCTATAGATGACACATGTATTCGTTTATTATTGAGGTTAGCCCCCAAATCCTTGACAGCCGTAAACATTTCCTCCCTCATGGGGTCATAAATCACGCCGAGTTTTATTTCATCCTTGAGTGTCATAGCCATCGAGACACAGAAAACCGGAAAATTATGAGCATAATTTGTTGTCCCGTCGATAGGATCGATAATCCAGCAAAACTCAGATCCATTTTCCTCAGACAAATTTTCTTCTGCAAGAAAATCGTGCTCCGGGAAATGGGTTGACAGGCTTTTAAAAATCATGTCCTGAGCTCGATTATCGAAATCGGTCACAAGATCAACAGCCCCTTTATAATGAATTTTTGGAGGAGCGGAACTGTGTTGTTTTAGCATCTTTCCGGCTTGGAAGGCCGCCTCTTTGGCCGCCCTCAAGTATTTCTCCATATCCATAACTCCCCCAGTTTACCAACTCTTCCCTCCCCGGGCAACTCATAGATCAATATGTTCGATAATTCAAACTTTTTGTCTTTTAAGTCGTAGTATAATATGATACCTCAACAAGGAAAGAAAACATGAATACTGAAAAAAAAATTTTAAAAAGACGAAAAAAAACCCTTCTCATCGCGGGCGTTATTATCATAATCGCTGTCATCATATTTTTTAACATGCTGGCCCAGAGAGAAAAGGCACTCAACGTCTCTGTAGAAAAGGTAAAAAGAGAAAATCTAACAAGCATCATCTCTGCATCCGGTGAAGTCAAACCTAAAAAAAATGTCAACATCGGTGCCCATATTCCCGGACGGATCGATAAAATAGGAGTGGTTGAAGGACAGAGTGTAAAGAGTAATGATTTTCTACTCAAACTCGAATCTACTCAGTTCGAAGCCAACGCAGACAGAGATCGCGCCCGAATTCAATCTTTGAAGGCCGACCTCATACGCTCGGAAGCCGTACTGAAAAGAGACGAAAAATATCACGAAAGGCAAAAAAAACTCTACGATGAAAAACTCATTTCTATGGAACAGCTGGAATCCTCCCAGGCCCAGCATGATATCTCCAAGGCATATCAGAACGCCATCCTTTTTCAAATCAAGCAAGCTGAAGCCTCTCTTGCAAGCACCTTGGATAACCTGCAGAAGACCGTCTTCTATTCACCCATAGATGGGATCATCACAAGTTTGCGTGTGGAAGAAGGAGAAATCGCACTAGTAGGGACCATGAATAATCCAGGAACAGTGCTCATGACGATCGCTGACCTGTCCGTAATGGAAGTGGAAGTGGACGTGGATGAAACAGATGTCGTCGGAGTAGAACTCAATCAAGAGGCTGAGGTCAGAGTGGATGCTTTTCCCGACACCATTATAAAAGGGAAAGTGACTGAGATCGGTAGTTCTGCCCTCCAAAGAAACTCGGCATCACAAGAATCAAGAGATTTTAAAGTTGTCATTACACTCGAAAATCCCCCTGCCAATCTCAAGCCGGGTTTGTCTGCTTCCGCAGACATCATCACAGCAAGAAAAATGAACGTTCTATCCATCCCAATCTCTGCTTTAGTGTTGAAGGAAATGGATCCCGACTCAGATCAGCAAAAAAAAAGGCAGCAAGACGGAGTTTACACGGTAGAAAACGACCGTGTAAAATTCCTTCCCGTTCAGAAAGGAATCATGGGAGAGCTGAAAATTGAGATCGTGTCAGGCCTTAAAGAAGGACAGGAAATTGTTGTGGGCCCATACAGCGCTCTGCGTGAACTCAAAGACGACAAGCTGATTAAAACCGACAAAACCAAAGAAGAGGTCAAGTGAACAGTCAAAACAATATCCTCATCCGTGCTGAAAATCTTTGGAAAATCTACCAGATGGAAAAACAGAAGGTCAATGCTCTCTGTGGAGTCACATTCACTATCGCCCGCAATGAATTTGTGGCGATCATGGGACCATCGGGTTCAGGAAAATCCACCCTAATGAATCTTCTGGGTTGTCTGGACACGCCCACAGAAGGAGATTACTTCCTTAATGGAAAGCAGGTCAGTACATTGAGCGAGGATGAACTCGCCTATATACGAAATCAAGAAATCGGTTTTATCTTCCAGGTGTTCAACCTTCTTGCGCGTGCAACGGCCTATCATAACGTAGAGCTCCCCCTCATCTACAAAGGAGCTAGTCGAGACGAACGTGTTAAAAAGGTTCATAAAGCTCTAAAAATGGTAGAGATGGACCACAGGATGGACCATCGGCCTTCGGAGCTTTCAGGTGGAGAGAGACAGCGCGTGGCCATCGCTCGAGCCCTGGTGAATGAACCCTCACTTCTTCTTGCGGACGAACCGACGGGGAACCTGGATTCCAAAACCGGCCAGGAAATCCTCAATCTTTTTCACAAAATTCATGCTGAAGGTAATACCATCATCATGGTGACTCATGATAGAGACATCGCCGGGCAGGCCCAACGTATCCTGTACACAAGAGATGGGAAAATTGAAAAAGAAGAAAGGAAAAGAAAGGAGGATAGAGCATGAATTTTTTAAATGCATTTTTAGGCATTTTTTTAAATCCAAAACAAACATTCAAGGCTCTATCAGAAAAAACTCGTTGGACAGAAGCCCTCATCATAATTCTTATTGCTTACGCTCTGTTCTCCTATATCACGGCTCCCTACGCTCAAAAAGACAGTATCGAGGTTTTTGAAAACAATATCCAATTTAAAGAGAGAATCGGAGAAGACCGATACAATGACATGCTGGATAAGCTTAAAAATCCAGCTCCAAACGAAAGAATATTTCGATCCTTTTTACTGTTACCTCTCTCATTGACCGTAGGTTTTTTATTTTCATGCCTTATTTTGTTCGGCATGGGACGCTTAATATCTACAGAAGGGAAATATATCCAGGTTTTTTCCGGATTCCTCTATGCCAATTTCATCGACAAGATTCTAGGCAACACCGTTCGCCTTTTGCTCATTCTGCCAAAAAAAACTATGATGGAGACATCCACCGGACTGGCCCTTTTCTTTCCCCATCTCGAGGTCACATCCACAGCATTTATCATCCTTACTCAAATCGACATTTTCCAACTCTGGATGTTTGGTATATTCAGCTATGCCCTCTCCAGTATTTTTAATATCGAGGTCAAAAAGGCATTATACATCTCGTATGGTTTCTGGGCTCTTAAAACTCTTTTCACCATTGGCATAGGATTATTCTTTGCCAGCTTCATGAGATAGGAGTCAGATGGACAGTAGAGTCACATTCGGGAACCTGCGGGAGCGGCCCCTCTCGTTTTTTCTGTTTGATCTCTGGAATTTCAGGAAAAGTGGAAGACTGTCCCTTAAGCAAGGCAAAAATGAAAAAATCCTCTTCTTTGATGAGGGCAATATAGTAATAACCTCGAATATTTTCAGCGAAAGAAAATTTTTTACGGCTCTAACTAAAAAAAAGATCATCGAAACTTCATCTCTTGAGAATATTCTCACTCATTCCAAACAAGAACACATGTCCCTCATTAAAAGCTGTATCCAATTGGATACTTTACCTGTTCGACAGCTATGGAGGTTGATGCAGGACTATTCCTTGTCAGATATTTTTCCTTTTTTCGACTGGGAAAATGGAGAAGTTCTCTTTCAACCGGACAATAAACCGGATAAGCTGCAGATTTGGTGCCGGATCCGGACTCTAGATATGATTCTTCAGGGAACCCGACATATGTCAAATTTTGATTTCATCGCGTCTCAGCTTCCCGAAGATGATATAGACGCACAAGTCCTTTACCCTAAACACCAATCACAGATACCATTTCTTCCTCATGAAGAATATCTTCACCATCTGCTCTCTAATCTGCACAATTTAAAATCCGTTTACACACACACAGAAATAAGCATTAGGGAAACTCAAAAAGTCATTTTTACTTTCATGAGTCTGGGATTATTCGCTTTTTCACAAGCAAAAAAAGCCAATCACACTCTATCTGATTTTTCCCACGCTGAGCTCAATGCAATCTTGACATCATTCAATCGAAAGTGGCTTTTTACGTTTAAATACATTTCGAAGGAACTCGGGCCTGTAGCCCTGAACATTTTGGAAAAATCTCTAGAAGAGGCCAAGTCAAGGCTGTCCCCCCTATTTCAGAGCGTCAAATTGCAGCCTGACGGAAACATCGATACGAATTCCGTACTCAAAGCAAAATTCAACTTCTCCAGCCAGGGAACAAAACAGACTTTGCTGATAGGGCTAAACGAAATTATCGTGTCTGAGGTACTGGCCGTAAAAAAAACTCTTGGAGATGAGCATGAAGCCATTCTTGTTCAAAACCTCCAAAAAGTTGAAAAATGAAGTTTCTAAAAAAGCAAATTTTGGCTATGCTTCTCTTTATTACACTCTGTATCCTTTTGCTTCTGGTGAAAATTGGAACCTAAAAGAAAGAATCTTCTCATCATCCTCGGCCCTACCTGTGTAGGAAAAAGCACCACCTCCGTTAAAATCGCCAGAATTTTTAATGGAGAAATCATCAACTGTGATTCCAGGCAAGTTTATCAAGGATTTGATATTGGGACCGATAAGATGACTCCGGATCAAAGAGGAAATATTCCACATCATCTTCTGGACATTATATCTTCTTCAACCGTGTTCAACGCGGCAGATTTTATTCGATTAGCTCTCGAGGCTATCGGGAATATTCGAAAAAAAAACAAGATCCCCATCATCACTGGAGGCACAGGGCTTTATTTGAAAGCTCTCCTGGATGGACTTTTCCCGGAAGGCAAAAGTGATGCGAATATACGAAATCGTTTAGAAGCAGAGGCCAAAACAAATGGACTTAAGAGCTTGAGCGATAGATTGAAAACCATTGATCCCAAATACGCAGAAAAAATCGGGACAAATGACAAATTTCGAATCATTCGTGCTCTTGAAGTTTTTGAATCGACAAACATACCTCTTACGGAACAATTTGCTCAAACTCGTTCTTTTGTCGCGGATTTCCATGTCCTAAAAATTGGGCTCAAGATCGACAGGCAGATTTTATACACCAATATCGAAAAAAGAGTGGATAAAATGTTCACGGGAGAGGGACTTGTCAACGAAGTGAAAACCCTCCTCGATAATGGAGCAAGAGCAGAGAGTCCTCCATTCAAGGCTCTCGGTTATAAACATGTTCTGAAACATTTAAAAGGGGAGCTCACCCTGGAAGAGACCGTGATGCTAACCAAGCGGGACACACGCCACTATGCCAAAAGACAGATGACATGGTTCCGAAAAATGGAGGGAATCGAGTGGTTCAATCCGGAAGAATTTGATTCTCTGGTTGAGCGTACAAAAGAATTTTTAGAATGATAAAAGAAAAAGCCATCCTCATTTTTCTGGGAACCAAAAAAAGGGATAGATCCGAGGCAAAGGATTCTATGCGAGAATTGAAGGGACTGGCCCTGGCCGCCGGCACCGAAGTCATCCAAGAAGTTTTCCAATTTAAAGACGCTATCAGCCCTAAGTTTCTTATTGGCAAAGGTAAAGTTGAAGAGCTCCTCATCCTCAAAGAAAAACTCAAGGCCGACCTTTTTATTTTTGACCAAAACCTTACCCCCATCCAGAACCGCAGTCTCGAAGATGAATTTCAGTGTAAAGTTTTAGACCGCACTCAGCTTATACTCGATATTTTCGCACAGAGAGCCCGAAGCAATGAAGGAAAATTCCAAGTCGAGCTGGCTCAACTCACCTATCTTCTTCCTCGACTGCTCGGCAAAGGCAAAGCCATGTCTCGTCTTGGTGGTGGAATTGGGACACGGGGCCCGGGTGAAAAAAAACTCGAGGAGGATAGGCGGAGAATTCAAGATAGAATCACAAAGATCAAGCTGGACATAAAAAAAATTCAAAAAAGACGGCACCACCAACGGAAAAGCCGAAAAACGGTTCCCGCTCCGGTCGTCTCCCTTGTCGGATACACCAATACCGGAAAATCGACTCTATTCAACCTCCTCTCTAAGGAGACAAAAACCACATCCCCCAAGCTTTTTTCTACTCTGGACCCTGTCATTCGACGCGTCCTCTTCCAGGATGGACTTTATTTTTTCCTGAGTGATACAGTCGGGCTTATTAAAAAGCTCCCGCATGAGCTCATCACAGCATTTAAGGCCACTCTTGAAGAAGTCAAAGAAGCAGACTGCATCTGTCATGTGATCGATATCAGCTCTCCTGTTTACCAGAGCCAGATTGAGACAGTAGAAAAAATTCTGATCGATCTTGGAATTCCTGATGTCCCAATCATCAATATTTTTAACAAAATCGATCTCTTGCCCGATTCTAAAGAGCTTCTCAAAAAAAACACTGAATCCGACAGAAAGAACATCTACATCTCCGCGAAGACCGGAGATGGGATCTCTGAACTGTTGAAAAAACTCCGGCTTCTGCTCTTCAAGAATCTCAAGCTCTTCTATTTGGAAATCCCAAAAGAAAACAAAGATATTGTTCAATCTTTCCCTAAATGGTCAATTGTGTTAAAAAGAAGAGAGAATAGAGAATTTTTCGAATTGAAAATAATGGCAAATCCAAATTTAATGCTCAATTTCCTGCCCTACATCAAACAAGGAGAACCTAATTGGTAAAGAGAGGTATCGCGGTATATGTTTTTATTGCCTGTCTGTGCTGTTCCTGTACGACTTACAGTCCTCCTTCAATTACTCTTTTTGTGGAACACCTTCCTGAGTCCGTTATCACAGAGATGTCGCTGGAAGAACGGATTCTCACAGAAGAAGCATGGACAAACTTAAAGCAGGGCGATGGAGACAGAGCAAAAAAAGCCCTCATCAAATTGGGTCAGGGAAGCCCTCTTTACCTCGCCGGGCTGGGTTATGCTCTTTACCTAATGGATGACATCCAAAAAGCAGAAGAATTCTTCAAAGCCGCTCTTCTGTCCTATCCGGATTTGGTCCTCATCCATGTCGGGTTGGCCCAAATTTATCAAGAAACCGGACGCGAAGATTCTGCCTTCACGGAATTAAGAAACATCATTAAACTGGATCCAGAACATCCCTGGGCAAAATCCAGATACACGGCTGCAAAATCCCAAAAAACCAGCGTCTCCCTTCAGGAAGCCAGAACATTCATCTTGGCAGGAGATACGGAAAAAGGCAAAGCCTCTTACCTCAAGGCGCTCTTCTATTCACCCACATCTGTCGATGCACATTTTTCTCTCGCAGGCATTTACAATAAAGAAAACAATCTTCAAAGTGCTCTTGTCCATCTCAAAGCGGCAAGCACATATGACCCGGAAAACAGTGAAATCCTTCAATTGTACGGGGATATTCTTTTTTCAATCCAAGACTATAAAAAAAGCCTTGAGATTTATGCAAAATTAAGTCTCCGTGAACCTGACAATCCCCAGATAAAGGAGCGCCTGGAAATAATCAAGAGCAGATTGGGAATTTTTGAGCTTCCGAGCCAGTACGACAGCATTCCAGACCGTGAGGCTGTGACGAAAGAAGATGTTGCCGCTGTGATTGGAGTGAAATTCAAAGACATTATAAAAGATCCATCACAACAGCCTCCTATTATCGTGGATATCGCCACATCCTGGGCAGCTAAATTCATACTCAAGATGGCAACCATTGGTCTCATTGATGTCTATGCCAATCATGAATTCCAGCCAATAAAAACCCTGAACCGCGCAGAATTGGCGGAAATTCTTGTGCGCCTCATCGCGTACCTGGATGAAAAAGGACATAAATTCATCCAACAGATCCCCTTAGACAGAATTCAGATCGCAGATGTCACCCCTTCCAACTTTTATTACAAGCCGATCCTCACCATCATTTCGTATGATATAATGAACCTTTTTTCGGATAAAACTTTCAAGCCGGACACCCCTATAACGGGAAGAGAAACCATACGCCTATTTGATATCATCCTGGCCCAAATCAAATAGAAAATCAGACCCATTTTTTTCAGCATGGTCGAAGAAACTAAAACAAACTTATTCACGGCAGCAAATATTCTCAGTATGCTGAGAATTTTCCTCATCCCTGTTTTTATAACCTTGATGCTGAAGCATAAAATCACTCTGGCCTTTTTCGTCTTCCTCTTCGCAGTTACGACAGATCTCCTGGATGGAATCGCGGCCAGGATCTGGAAGCAGAAAACAAAACTCGGAACTTTACTGGATCCTGCGGCAGATAAACTGCTTATGGCCTCCACATTTATCATCCTTTCCATTCCTGCAGTCAGCACACCAAACACCATCCCTGTTTGGCTGGTGGCTGTCGTTATCATTAGAGATCTCTATATAGTTTCAGGAACCTTGACCTACATCAGATTGACAAAATCAAAAGAGGCCAATCCCTCTATGATAGGAAAGGTCTGTACTGTTGTGGAGATGGGTCTCTTGACCCTTGTTCTCCTTTATAATTCGCTGGGAAAAGCTCCTTCCTATCTTGCACAGGTCTATTTAGTCGCTATGGTCTTGTCGCTCCTTTCCGCCGCACACTACACAGTTATCGGCATCCGCGGATACCGCCAGTATAAAGGAACAAGATAAGGGTTCGAGGGGGCGAGGGTTCGAGGATTCAAGTGAAAAACATTTAAGAATTTTAAAGAATTAAGAATTAAAGTATGAGATAGAAATCCGGATATTATTATCTGGGGACCTGGGTTATATTGAGACTGATAAATTAAATCGTTAGAAAAAACCCCCTTGAATCCTTAGTATTATTCAGCTAAATATTTTTATCGATATACCCCTTTCGCAGTGTCTTCCAAAGAATCTTTAAATCCAGAGCGAAAGACCAATTCTGGATGTAGTAGAAATCGTATTCAAGCCTTTTATCGATGGGAGTCCCTTGACGTAATCCATGAACCTGAGCCCATCCCGTTACTCCGGATTTAACCTTGTGGCGAAGCATATATTTTGGGATCTTTTCCCGAAATTCTTCCACAAACACGGGTCTTTCCGGGCGAGGCCCTACAAGACTCATTTCACCCCTAAGAACATTAAAAAGTTGAGGGAATTCATCAATACTGAATCTTCTTAATATCCGGCCGATCCTGGTGATCCTTGGATCATCCGGGGCACACATCACAGGGCCGCTCTCCGCCTCCGCGTCACTGCCCATCGTCCTGAATTTATGCATCACAAATTTATTTCCATCCACTCCTATCCGCTCCTGGTGATAGAACACCGGTCCTTTTGATGTCAGTTTAATCAAAATCCCCACTATGAAAAAAAACGGCATGAGGAGAATCAAGGACACAACGGATACACAGACATCCATTCCCCTTTTTAAAAACAGCATCATCCCCCTTAATGGAGGTTCATCGATGCTTATGACGGGAAATCCATCCAGATCTTCCAGTCTGGCCTTCAGAGTGAGAAGTTGAAACAGGTCCGGAACCAGCCGGACATTGACTGCATATTTGTTCACCACTTTTAAGGTTTCTAATATCTGGGAGTAATTATTCAGATCAAGAGCCACATAAACATCGCTGATCTGCTCGCTTTCTAGAATACGTTCCAAATCTCTTACGGGCCCTAGGATTTTTATCCCTCCGTCTATTTCAATTTCTTTTCCAACGTCCAAGTGATCATCCAGGAAACCCTTCACTACAAAACCTAAATCTTTGAAATGCAAGAGTTTCTGAGTCACGGCCTTCCCCATTTCTCCGGCTCCGACAACGAGAATATTCTGGAGGTTCATCCCTCTAGCAAATCGTCTTTTCATGAAAAAAAAGATCTGGAACCTCAGGAACAGGATGAACAGAATGAAATAACCAGCATAAATAGCAAGAAAACCATGAGACACCTTAAAAGTCATACTAAATAGGGGCGCCAGCCCCTGGCTATAGCTGGAAAGATAGCTGAGTACGGCTTGGACAATCAGAATAGTAAGGATGACATTGATGACGATGAAAAAGAAATCATCAATCTTTACCCTTTTTAATCGAGTCCTATAAAATCCCTGAATGAAAAATACTAAAAAGTGGAGACATAGAAAGAGTGGAAAAATGATAATATATGATTTTATTTCAGGAATTCCCTTTTCAGGATTGATGGGGATAAAAGTCTTGAATCGAAAAAAGTAGGAACAAAAATAGGCCAGGGCGATACCGACAAAATCGCTTAGGAAGTAAACCCCGATAAGACGCGTTCCTTTTTCTCTAATCATTGTTGATTCACAAAATCATGCCATTTTTCCCGTAAGAACGCGTTGAGATTTTCTTTAAATTTTTCTCTAGAGAAGTTCAGCGCATGGGCGCGGAGGGTCTCCTTATTAAATGTAATGGTCTCCAATTTGTCAAGCGCTCCCAAAAGGCTGTTCACACTCAAATCAGAGAAGAACACGCCTGTTTCACTTGAAATCACGGTTTCCAAGGCTCCCCCTCGAGCATAGCTGACAACGGGAATTCCGCAGGCCTGAGCCTCTAGGGCGTTGATACCGAAATCTTCTTCTCCCGGCATGATCAGTGCTTTGGCCTGCTGATAAGTCTTAAGAAGGGTTTCCTCATCCGTGGAGCCGAGAAACTGAATGTTTGTCTTGGACATCTTCTTGAGTCTCTTGTATTCAGGCCCCTGTCCCAGAATCTTGAGGACCTTTCCATTCTGATTAAATGTTTGGATTGCCAGGTCAATTTTTTTATAGGGCACAAGCGCGGAAACTATTAAAAAATAGTCCTCTTGCTTTTCAGTTGGCCGGAAAAAATCAGTATCTACAGGCGGATGAATCACATCCGATTGACGTCTGTAGTATTTTTGCACTCTCTGGGCGGTTGTTTTGGAATTCGCAATAAAGTGATCCACTCTATGCGAGGAGGATTCATCCCAAAGCCTCAGCTTGTGAATCGAAAATGGGATCAGCTTTCGTGAAAAAAAACCAAGCTTCTTTGGAGAAAAATAGGAAAAATACTGATTCCAAGCATATCTGACAGGGGAATGGATATAGCAAACATGCAGGGCATCAGGACGTGGAATGACACCTTTCGCTACACAGTGAGAGCTGGAAACAATCATATCAAAATCCTGCAGATCAAAAAGTTCAACGGCCACAGGAAATAGTGGCAGATAGGACCTATATTTTTTGCGCAGGAACGGCATTCGCTGGAGAAAACTGGTGTGAATATCTCTCTCCTCAATGGATTTTATTTGTGTCCCCGGGAAATGAAAAAGAGTAAAGATGGGAGCCTCAGGGAAGATCTCACAAAGAACTTCCAGCACTTTTTCTCCTCCACGCTGACCTGTCAGCCAGTCATGGATGAGGGCAACTTTTAAATTTTTCATCGGGTTTGATTATATGAAGGCTGTCAATAATTGTCAATCCTACCCCAGGGTTAGATGGGAGTGATCTTTGTTTGGTAAAGCCGAAGATAAAGGTTTTGGACTTCAGTAATCATGCGCGAGAGGGCATACCTTTCATGAAGATCTTCCTTCAAAGCCGATCCCAGGCGAAGAGCTAAATTTCTATTCTCAAGGAGCCGGCGCAAAGCCTCTGCAAGCCTCCTTGGGTTTTTTGGTGGGACAAGAATTCCAGTTTTTCCGTCCGTAATGATTTCCTTCACTCCATCGACATCCGTGGCCACGACAGGCTTTCCTAAGGCCCCGGCTTCCAGCAAAGAATATGGAAGTCCTTCCCAAAGAGAGGAAAGAACTACGACATCAAAGAGAGAGAGAATTTGAGGGATTTCTTTTCTTTCACCTAGAAAATAGACAACCTTCTCCAATCCTAAACGATTTTTCTGCTCTTTTAATCTGTCACTCCATGGCCCTCCGCCCACGATCAGAAACTGAATCCCCGGAATGTCCTGTGACAGCAGTTTGGCAGCTTCTAAAAGATACGGGATTCCTTTCTGCCTGTGAAGGCGGGCCACCGTCCCCACAACAGGCCGTGAAAGATCAAGTCCCAGTTCTTCTTCCAAGTCCAATTTTTCAGAAGATTTTTCTCCCGGCATTTCAAAGGGTAAAAAATCCATACCATTCCGTATGACAAGACTTTTTCTTTCAGGGACAAGGCCATACTTATTGGCCAGAATTTTGTCAGAATCACAGACATAGATGACGGCATCTGTAAACCGTGAAAACCATTTTTCCAGAAAAATATAAATTGATTTTAGAATAAAATTTCTGTAGTGAAGGTAATGGATTCCGTGGAGCGTATGGACAACAACAGGAATCTTATTTTTGCGCGCAGCCCATCGGCCGTAAAATCCGGCCACTCCACCATGTGTATGAAGCACATCTATTTTGTGCTCAGACAACACAGCCGCGATTTCAGCTGCCGTATTCCGGCTGATTTTTTTTGTAATAGAGATGGGAA
>JAZFSR010000046.1:0-2111 GCA_036446295.1 Candidatus Aminicenantaceae bacterium | reverse complement strand
GAAAGCAGCGAAGTTGTTTATGAATCCAGTTTGAATCCGAATCCAATTGAAGGGACACTGAGTCTCTTTCTTGAAGGGCGGGGTGAAGACATCAATATCAAAAAGCTGCGAATCAATAGTCCATCTGTTATTTTCCGTGCTCATGGGAGCCTTACAAATCCTATGAATCCGGAATTCAATTTGACAAGTTCTTTTAACATAAAATCGGATTTGATTGCTAGTCTTCTAAAACTCCCTTTCGACTGGGAGGGGGAGGCAGATGGGAAGGGAAATATTGTCCGAAAAGATGGGAACCTCCAATTTAATGCTGATTTTTCCAGTCGAACGCTGCGCTTAAATAGCGTGGATATGGGAAGAGTCGATGGGACCATCAACTTCGATAGCACAGTTGGTGGCCGGATGGATGTGAATATACGGAGGCGCGGACTCGAAGCCGAACAATTGGAGATCCGTTTTAAGGATAAAAAAGTCCAAGGGACGGCCCGTGGAGTTTATATTGATCCTGTAATGAAGTTTCTTTTGCTTCCCTGGCCTGTGCCCTCGCGGACTTGGGGGAGCTTTACTGTAGAAAACAAGAAATTGACGGTGGAGGCGGAGTTCAGGGGTGATTTCCAAGACGTGGAGCCTGGTGAATATCCTCTTCAGGGGAATGTACATGTGGCTTGGGATGGACAGAATGATGTGTCTATTTTTTCCGAAAATATTAGCACTCAATTTGCCGAATTGGAAGTCCGGGGAGATGTTCGTATAGGACAAAGTTTGGATATTATTCTCAGGGGAAATGTTCTTGATGCCAATCAGGCCCGCGAGTTCACTTCACAAATATTAAATAATGAATTCGAATTCCCTGAGATCAGGGGATCAGGTGAAACGAATATTTATATTTCTGGAGATATAACATCTCCAGATATCCGGGGTGATTTTTCGTGGTCTTCGGCAGGTTTATCACAATTTGATGTGCGAACGGTTACCGGAGAAGTGGAATTTATCCGGAATGAATTCTATGGCAATTTCGCATTTGACGATCCGGTTGCCCGAGGACGCGCCCAAATATCTGCGAAAGACAAAAAGATCGAAGGGAATTTATATATAGAGAGGGGGGATTTAGAACACATTCTTCCAATGCTGAACGTTTCCTTACCCATTCAAGGGCAGGTCGCGGGTGAATTCAAACTTCTCGGAGAAAACAAAAACATCAATATCCAGGGAAGTTTTTCAAGCCCGACTGTTGATTTTATCGGTCAACCTTTATCTAAACTACAAGGGCGATTAAATTGGAAGGACAACACTCTGTCCTTCTCAGATCTCGAATGCCAGGTTCATGGGGGGTATATACGTGGATCGACTTTGCTGGCATTATCACGAAGAGAATTTAAGGTGGATATCGCGACTGAAAACATCAATCTGACTTCAATTTTTCCTTCAATTAAGGGATTCCTTTCGCTGAATCTTAAAGGGGAAGGAGTTTTTGGTTCGGATTCCTCAGGAAAATTTGTCATCAAATCTCTGTTTCTGAAGCCCTTCCAGGAGACTGAAGTGGAAGGTGAAATTTTGCTGGGATTCACCGAGGAAAAAATCAAAGTGTCCCTTAATGGGAACTTTCTCCCGGGAGATAATGAATTTCACATCTTATTGGATATTCCGCTGACATCAAAAATGATAACGGGTGAAATTAGAGGTTCTTTCAGCAATTTTGATCTTTTCATTCCTTGGAAAGGAGCTCAAGGCCGCGTCAATTATCTTGGAGAACTGAAAAGTTTTCGTCGTTCTATTGAAGTCAAAGGAGCCATCGATTTTCAAGGCTCTCTATTTCCTTTCCCTAAATTCGCCTATGCTCTGAGTGATTATTCGGGCCTGATCTTTGTCGAAAATGAAACGTTGACCCTCCGTGCTCTACAGGGAAAGATGGGGGGAGGAGATGTCCAGGGTCAAGGTGTCCTCCGGTTGGGTAAAAATGGAGTGGAAACCATCGATTTAAAAATAGAAGGAAAAAATCTTCTCCTTTCTCCTCTGGAAAGAACGCGTGCGGTTGCCGATGGGAGCTTAAATTTAATCAAAGATTCAGACCGTTTTGTTCTAAACGGAGATTTTGATATCCAGAGATTGTCCTG
>JAZFSR010000045.1:0-2429 GCA_036446295.1 Candidatus Aminicenantaceae bacterium | reverse complement strand
TCCATGAGAGGAGTATTCTAATGATGAAATTATTATTAGTTCTTTTGCTGACAATCATTTCACTCATACTCGTATTTGGCTCTATTTAAATATTAAAACAAAACAGAGGATGTTTAGATAGTGAGCCCTCAAACCAATTGTGTGCATTCAAGATGTATTGTGCCATAATAAAAACACTCTATGCGATGTTTTAAATATATCAGCTTCACTCTTTTCACATTTATCATACTTGTTAGTCTATCTCCTCTAATCTTTGCTCAGAACGACGAAAAAACAAAGCAGTTCGAACTCGAAAACGGATTAAAGGTCTTTCTCTATGAGAGACATTCTGTCCCGCTGATCAATCTCGTTTTTGCAGTCAACTGCGGCTCAAAAGATGAGACAGAAAAAACAAGAGGGATTGTTCATATTCTTGAGCATTATATTATGTTCAGAGGGACTGAATTCAGGAGTGGAGATGAACTAGCCCAGGAGATAAGAGAGCATGGGGCTTACTTCAATGCCCACACAAGTCGGGATCTGGCGTATTTTGAGATGACCCTTCCGTCTGAGAATGGGGATTTTGGTCTTGAGATGCAGAAAGAAATCCTCTTTCATGTCAAACTCAATCAGGAAGAATTGGATGACGAAAAGGAAGTCATTCTTGAAGAGATAAACAAAATTCATGACGATCCCATGAGATATGCCACGGCGTTGGCCCATCAAAATCTCTTTCTCGGCCACCCCTATCAAAATCCCGTCTATGGAAATATAGAGGCCATAAAGAATTTATCTGTTGACCAGGCTCAGGAATTCTATGGCCGTTTCTTTGTCCCTAAAAATTCGTCTCTGGTTGTTCTTGGGGATTTTAATCTATCCGAAATGGAGGAAAAAGTCAGAAATTTGTATGGGGAGCTGACAAACGAAAATTTCATTACTGCTGAATTTGAAAGTGTACCCCCCCTCTCTGAAACAATACGCATCGAAAAGGAAATGGATGTCAACCTCGGGTATTTAGTGATTGGCATGATGGGGCCCGATTATAACAATCCGGACCAATACAGCATTGACCTTCTATCCGAAATTCTTGGCCGAGGTGTGAATCCATTGATCTATAAGCCGCTGAGTCAGAGACGCCTTTACGCGAACTCTCTTTCCTTGAGTTACGGGACCTATATTTATGGGGGCGCGATTTTTATCAATGTCTCTATAGATCCTAAAAATATCAACATTGCAGGGAAAGAGATCATCAAGTACTTAAAATCTTTGAGAAAGGAACGTTTTTCAAAAGATGATTTTGTGGGAGAAAACCAATTCTATGCTATGGATTATTTGGAAAACGCAAAAAACCAGATCAAATTCAGAGCGCATGAATCTCAAGAGAATGGCCTGTCCGTGGCCATGTCTCTCGCCACGCATTTGCTTATGGGGAAATCATCCGAAGGCGGCAGCTACCTGGAAAATATCGATAAACTTACATCTTCCGATCTCCGTAAATCGGGAGGCCGTTATTTGGGTACAGGGCGCTATGTCATTGTGAGTATAAGGCCTCCGAAAAAATAAATAGATATTTTGACATGAAAGCAGTAAAAACGGTTGTCTTCTCCATTTTGATGGGTAGCTTAATTCTGTTGAGTTTTGGGGATTCTCTTTGTTCACAGATGAATCTGTCTGAGAACCAGCGGGCATCTCATTTTTCCCTTTCCAATGGATTAAAAGTCATTTACCAATACAATCCGGCATCGGAATTGACGGTTATGCAGTTCCTTATCAGAGGTGGAAAAATGGCCGAACCTCAGGGAAAAGATGGGTTGGCCAACATGATGACGAGGTTGAGTTTAGAAATTCCGGACCGAACCACTCTTCAAAAAATCATGACTCAGGCGACACAGATCAACATGACCGGAAGTATGGACTATTCATATTTGAGCATGGCTTCACTCTCTGAACATTTTGATGGAACCATAAATCTTCTTTCAAAAATTCTTCTAAAACCTCTCTTTTCCTCCATCAGGATTGACGGTGTTGAAAAGGCGATGAACCGTTCCCGGGAGTTCTGGGAGGAAGATCCTCTTCAATTGGCACATGAAAAGGCGATGGAAGTCTTTTACTCCGGTACGGCTTATTCCGGTTCTATCTATGGACAGGAAGATACATTGAAATCTATAAAAAAACGAGATGTCGATAATTTTTATAAGATTCACTTCACTGCGAAAAATACAGCCATTTTTGTGTCCTCTGATCTGGACAGGGGCACGATACAAAAAATTCTCGAAGAACACTTTAAGGATATTCCGGAAGGTCTGACGATTGAAGATGAGGGACTTCTTCAAGCTTTGCTTCCTGAAGAAAAGTCTGTTTTCATTGAAAAAGAGACCAAACAAAACCTTGTCTTGTTTGCATATCCTCTCCCGAAATTGACGGAAGACAACTATGTGCTTTCAAACCTT
>JAZFSR010000044.1:0-2570 GCA_036446295.1 Candidatus Aminicenantaceae bacterium | reverse complement strand
ATAGTTTGCTCCCCAGAATGCGCCCGTAACAACAATAAAGATGAGAAGGATCACCGCCGTTTTTACGAATTTCTTTTTGAAGAGAGCATGGACGGCTATTGGGCCCAGCAGAATGATGCTGGGTGGCTTGGAAAAAAAAGCCATCCCTGCCAGAGCCGCAGCCAGGTAATCCGACCAGTCGGAAAGCAGAAATCGGGTTCCCCATTTTTTTGGCATATCCTCTGTTTTTGCTTCTCCGTGTCTGTGTTTGTAAAGCCAGAGAAAGATGACGGTAAAGGCCATAAAAATATTAAAAAAATCGGGGGAAATCCAGATAAAGTACACCATGGCTACCGAAGCAAACAGGAAGGTCAGGATTGCGGAAAGGGAGAGCAGTGGCGTGTTATGGAGTGAAAAATACATGGTGCCCATAAGCACCATCAGCATCAGGAGAATTGTATGAAACACAAAAAATCCATTGACTCCAAAGATTCTGAGAAAGGGGGCGGAGAACAACGGGTAGATGAAGGACTTGGCAAAAAAGATTTTTCCGTCTTTCCCTTTTTTTAGGAAAAGCCCCTGGGGTCCCGACCCGAATTCGCGGTAATATCTATTGAGATCCTGGCCCTGCATGGAATATTCCAAGTCAAAATCATACGCCAGGCTCTGGGTGATGGCGAAGTAGGTGGCCTCGTCCGCGAAGAGGAATTCTTTATGGAGGACCGGAATGTTGATAAACAGGGATAATCCCAAGGCAAACAGAAAGATCAGAACTAAGAGACTGCGTATGGGATTATTCTCTTTTGGCATTTGTTAAACCAATACCACAGACAGGGGGAAATATCAATACATCCGAACTTGATGAAGATACACCATTTTGATTTCCACTTTTTTTCCATAATTGTCTCCTTCCTGCGACTCAATTAGGGAAGAAAAAATGAGCAAAAGAAGCGAAATAAACAAGACAAAATATAACCATGAGAGAGGGACGGTTCTTGCCGTGGCTCTCTTGATGACGGCGGGAATGCTTATTCTTTCCATGCCCTTTCTGACAAAGATCTCGGTACAGTACAGGGTGACGGAAAATACATATCGGTCTTTTTCAGCTATAAATTTATCTGAAGCCGGATTAGAAAGAGCCATCTGGGAGTTGAATTATGGTGATATCTCAGCCTGGGACGGGAACGACCTCCTCAGGACATGTTCTCTTCCTTCAATCCAGGCTTCCAGTGGACGTGTTATCGGTAATATCCTCATTACAGTGGCCGCTCCGGCAGGGGACAATCCCATTGTAGAGTCGACAGGCCAAATTGATATTTCCGAGGATGTCTTTCAGTCCAAGACAACAAGGATTGTTTTAAAAAAGAAAGGCGGAGATCCGCTTTTTGATGTCGGTGTATTTGCAAAGGAGAGCGTGACACTGGCGTCGAACCTGACTATTGAAGGAGATGTGGGTGTCAATGGGACCTATCCCGGAGCCTTGACCATCGGGAACAATTCGGTCGTCACCGGAAACGCCTTCTGCGGGCCTGGAGGAGATCCTTTTGTGGCTATCAATCTCCTTGGAACAGCACAGGTTATGGGCCAGCAGGCCGCGGCCGATGAAGCTAAAGATTTCCCTTCAGTTTCACTCCCTGAAGGAATGATTTACAGAGGAGAGCTGTATGCTAAAGGGGAAACGGTAGAGATCACAGAAAGCGGTGAGTTCTCCTCATTTGTGCTGGAGACTGGAGCCGTGGTGGAGATTGCAGGAGATGTGACTCTCTATATCACAGGATTGTTTTCTCTGGGGCCCAATACCGAACTGCGTATAGCTGAAGAAGGAAACCTGACTCTTTTCCTTTCCGGCTCTCTTTATTTTGACAGTAATTGTGCCGTCAACAACAGTCTTGAAGATCCAACCAGACTTGTCATTTTGGGGGCAGACAGTCTTACTGGAACAGTCAATTTTAATTCCAACACTCCGTTTTATGGAGCCCTGTATATGCCCCAGGCAGATCTTGTGTTTTCCAGCAACATTGATTTCCATGGTTCGGCCATCGGAAATTCGATTGTGCTGAATTCGAACGTCGATCTCACCTATGCCGAAGAGCTGCAGAATGTAGAGGGACTCCCCGAATGGAATTCTCTCTTTGTTGTAAAATCCTGGCAAGAAAAAAGACCCCTTTAGTTAAGGTCCTCCTGAACCTCTTTTTTTGCCCCCGTGTTCCTGAAAAACCCCACAAATAAGTCCTGTTATTCTCAATTCTGTATGGCTTAAATCGACTAATTAAATACAAAAATGAAATGATCTTGAAAAAACCGGTCCGAAAACATAACAAAAATGAACATGAACGGGGATCTGTACTTATCATCGCCCTTCTTGTCACCTTGATGCTGCTCATCCTGATTATGCCATTCTTGGCCAAACTTTCAGGGGCTTACAGGTTGACTGAAAAGTCGTATAGAACTCTTGTGGCGACGAATCTGGCTGAAGCGGGCATCGAACGGGCCATTTGGGAGTTGAACTACGGCAGCATATGGACTTGGGATGGAGAAGCAAACAATCGGATTTTAGAGCTCTCAGACCTGCAGGCAGCAAGCGGAAATGT
>JAZFSR010000043.1:0-2542 GCA_036446295.1 Candidatus Aminicenantaceae bacterium | reverse complement strand
TAAACTACATCAATTAACCTGAATAATTCATAAAAAATGTCGATATTTCACGTAATACATATAATATCAAGGGTTTACAGGAGTTTTTTCGGTGAGCACACAAATAACTTTGTTCTCCTCTTATTATATTCTATCATAATCGACATTTTGTCCCCTCCAGGCGAGACGATTTCACCGTATCTGGGTTGTTGCGGCGGGTTCGCGGTGAAATACCACAGCTTCACCCACCACGCCTACCATCTCCGGCAAACTCGACTCGTGAATTATCCAGGTTAATCGGGAGAAGAATCATAAATTGTCCATAAAGCAGGAGTGTTTTCCGGCTGAACCCCCCGTGTGCTATAATAATCTCATGAAAAAAAGGCAAAAAACTGTATTTTCCCTCCTATTAATTTGCCTGTTATGGATGGCCGTTCTTTCAAACGCGTCCGAATTAGAGGACGAAATCGACAATTTAATTTTGCAAATACAGGATGCTTTCAATTCAAAGAATATAGAAAGTTACTTAAGTTTTTTTCATGCGAATATAAAGGACATTGAAAAGACTAAATTTATCTGCAGAATTGAAGATTTTCAGATGGAAAGGATTGCCATCCATAATGTTCTGCTGCAATTGATTAGCGAGAACCAAATCAACCTTCATCTGCGTGTTAAATATGACAATGCTTTTTCTATCATTATTGAGCTTTGGCGATTGAAGCTTGTCAAGATAGACGGGGGCTGGCTGGTCAATTTTAAGGAGGTGGCCGGAGATATTCAAACTCTGTACAAAATCTCAATCCCCTCCGGCAGAATGGAGAGGGCAAAGTCTGTTGAGATCAATCACATAGATATTCAAATTGTATTCAATGACGCCGCCGTTTTTTATGATAATCTTCCGAACCGGGAAACAGCGTTGTTGATTGTAGGGAAAGGGGACCTGCGGTTTACCCCGTCTTTAGAACGAGAGCAGCACCAGCTCGAACTCGTCTATGGCAAACCGGTTCTTAAAGATGATCTCAAATATATCTATATCCGCTGCTCTGACTCCTTTTTCAAAGAAAATATTTCTATAACACAGCCGGATGATAATGCAGCCGCGATAACACAGTCAGAACAAAGAAAGGCCTACTCCTTATTCGTCAAGCATTATTCACGGTCTTTCACCATCGAGGACTCGCTCAATAATGAACGGCTGTCATTTTTGCCCCAGGGCGATGAAGTCGTGCTAGAATTTGAAGGTCAAAAGATCGGGATTTATACCTATGTTTATTCTCCCTTTGCCGAGGAGGAAATTTCTTTCTACCAATGGGATGAACAAAGGATCGTCAATCTTTATTCTCCTCAAACAGACGACGAAAAGCAGCAGCTTTTTATATCCATAGGTCAGAAATTTAATGTCACCCACTATGATATTGAAATAAACTATCGTCCTCTTGATTCTTATTTTTCCGGGAAGGCCAAGGTGGCCGTCGAATCTGACCTTGGCACCTTTAATATGTTGAAATTCAAAATCAATTCGGAGCTGCAGATCCTCCGTATCCAGGATGAGGAGAAACAGCAGTTGTTTTATACCTTGGACAAGCTGAGACAGACTCTTTATGTGTATCTTTCTCCCTCTCTCGGAAATCGCGATACGGCTTTGGTAGAGATTTATTATAGAGGAAAAGTCGTACCGATTATGCCTCTGACAGAAATGCGTCAAGGTTCCCAGGACTTCGTGATCCCGATTGGTTATGAGACGTACTTGTATACTCAATCTTCTTACTGGTATCCTTCTCCGGCCGATGATGACTATTTTACAGCCAAAGTCAGTATCACTATTCCCCCGGGATATTCTCTTGTTGCCACCGGTGTCCTGGTTGAAAAATCTAAATTGATGGGGCTGGAGGGCATCCGGGATGTCGAACATGTCGGTTCTCCGGTGTTTGTTTTTGAATCGAAAAAGCCTGTCAAGTATCTTTCATTTATTGTAGGGAAGCTGTCTAAACTTGCAGAAGATTCAAACCCCTTTCCTCTCCAGTATTACCAAGCCTTAAATGTTCGAGGATGGCCGTGGGATTATTTGGAAGAAACAAAAAAAATTCTTGCTCTCTACGTATCCTGGTTCGGATCCTATCCATTTGAGAGCTTCAGTATTGTTCACAGGTTGTGGCCCCAAATCGGAGGATTCAGTCCTCCCTCATTTGTCGTACTCAACGATATGCTCCAGATGTCCCAGGAGTATCGGCGATCCTTAATCAACAGCCCCGTCGCTCTTTCGAGATGGAGGGAGTACTTTATGGCCCATGAAATTGCGCATCAATGGTGGGGTCAAGGTGTGACGTGGGATTCCTATCACGACATATGGTTGAGTGAAGGATTGGCCCAATTTGCTTCTGTTCTTTATCTGAAGGAAAAGTACGGGGAAAAAGCGTATTCTGCAATACTCAGAAAATTTTCTTCGTGGACAAAAAGGATGACGAATTGGGGAGCCATAACCATGGGATCACGCATAAGCTATTTTAATTATGAAGCTTTTCAATCTATTGTTTATGACAAAACGACGCTTGTACTTTTTCTT
>JAZFSR010000042.1:0-2396 GCA_036446295.1 Candidatus Aminicenantaceae bacterium | reverse complement strand
TGCGTTCAGAATTCGGCACTTACCCGGATATGATTTTTACATCCTTCCGGATCTACTTCTAGCCTTTCAAATTTACGCCAGAAAACCTATGTACGCAGAGAGCAGGAGGATAATGAGACAGAGAATGAAATTGAACATGCCCAGCTTCATCTGTTTTTTCTGCAGCGCCCCAACTTCCGGAGAAGGTCCTTTGGCAGCAGCCTTGACAATCTTCGGCACAACACTTTCGGCAATATACACGCCAACAAAAATCATGAGCGCCACAAGAATGTGCTTGACAACGAGAACCATGCCCCATCGGCTTCCTAAACCACTGCCGGCATCGGACGGGTTGAGAATCTGCATGACAGCTCCGGTCACAATCAATACAATTATGCTGACATAAACCACAGTCTTCAGTTTTTTTGCAAGAACACCCATAAATTTTCCCATCACAGGGGGTTCCAAAGTAGCCTTCGCTGCAGGTATAAGCACAAAAAACATAGTGGTCATCCCACCAAACCAGACCACTGTCGCAAAAAGATGCGCCCAGTTCATAATGGTAAGAAGAACGAGTTCAAAACCTTCTATCATTTCCTTCACCTCCAAGAATATTGAATTTTTTATATCACATGTTTGTGTTTTTGACAAATGTCATTTCAAGCTCAATCTCACCAAAGTTTCTCTTTGTCCCAATTTCCAATTGTCAATTGTTGAGATTCAACCCCATTTTCATGGGTTTTCTCCTTTTTTCCGTACTCAAACACAAATAAAATGGATAATGACGGCAATAATGGCAGAGCTAAAAAAAGACCTCCGGCTGTACGGCTTGATCATGGTGGCAATCGGGTCCTGCATAGGATCGGGGATATTTCTTACCCCTTCACAGATCGCGGACCATCTCCCTGCCTATCTACTATTATTTTAAGAGAAAAAAAAGGACGATACTGTAAAAAATGGCTCAAAGGGTCAACAAGAGTGGATTATTAAACGTTTATTCCAATTTTTTTCATCAGCTCGAGAGCGTTTGAGCTCGTGCAAACCCCCTTTTTCAGCAGATAATCGAAGAGCAGTTTGTCGTCTTCGATATAACCGTCAAAAAAATAATTCCAAATTTTTCCCGGAAAATCCCCTTCGAGTTTGGTTAACTCGAGATCGTGTGTGGCCACCATCCCCTGTGCTCTTTGTTCGATCAACTGAGAGATTAAGGCTTTGGCACCCGAGTGACGATCGAGTTCGTTGGTTCCTTTCAGCATTTCATCGATCAGGAAAAAAACCGGCTCTCCCTTCAGAATCGCCTGCAGGACCTTCTTGATCCTTTGGAGTTCGGCATAAAACAGAGACAATCCTTTATCCAAGGAGTCACTCACCTTCATGCTCGTATAAACACTCATTGGTGAAATCCGAAATGAATCCGCACACACCGGAGCTCCTGCAAGAGCAAGAACGATATTGACCCCAATTGTTTTGAGAAATGTTGTTTTTCCGGCCATATTGGGCCCGGTGATGATGACAATATTTGTATCTCCATCCAACCTTATTGAGTTGTTGACTCTCTCAGAAGAAGGAATCAAGGGATGTCCCACAGAGATCGCGTTCAGGATGAATCCAGAATCACTCAGCTCGGGCATAGTCCAGTTTGGATGGTTATAGCAAATGTTTCCCAGGCTGGAGAGCGCTTCAAATTGACCGACAGCGTCAAACCATTTGTCGATCTCCAGTTTGACATCATTTTTCCATTTTTCGATTCTATAAACACAATGCAGGTCCCAAAAAAAGATATTATTCATTAAGATATGGATCATTTTGTTCGTCCGGGCTTCAAAAAACTGTAGTCGTGAAGAAAATTTCTTAATATAGAGGGAGGCCGGTTGATTTTTAATAAAATAATGTTTTTGGATTTCAATGAGTGTCGGGCTTTTGAATGTTTCTCTCTCAATCTCTCCAATAATCTTTGAGTACACACTGATGACCTTAAAATTTTGTGATGTCAGTTTATACAGCCGGATAACTTTTTTTCGGAGTGTCCTGTTGACCAATCCTTGAACAAGGGCAAAACCCACAGGAATAAGCCAAGAAAATTTAAAGAAAACCAACACGATCGCGGACAAAGTCAGTACTGGAAAAAAGTGTATAAAGAAGATTAGCATTTTTTTCCCCAGCACGCATTGGGGTTCCTTGAATAACAATCGGACAAATCCAATCCTTTCTAAAGAGTCATGAATTTTACTTCCATAAGCCTGGATGTTTTGTCTGAAATCGAGTTTCCCGGAAAGTTCTTGAACAGCTTCCTGTCTGTTTCTGATTATTTTTAATGGGGAATTTTCAGGAAATATTTTCAGCCAGTCACTGAGAACTTTTTTCCCTAAACTTGTTGTTGTACGGTTGATAAAATGAAACACACTTCTGTTTCCGAA
>JAZFSR010000041.1:0-9885 GCA_036446295.1 Candidatus Aminicenantaceae bacterium | reverse complement strand
GAAAAAAACCCAAATCTCTGCTCTTCAGTTAGGAAAAAAGATTAAAGACAAAGATTTCGTTATGTTTAACCAAGAGCTTATTGCCTTGATTAAAGCCGGTTATCCTATCCTCAAGGGCATAGGAATTATAGTCAGCCGGGTGAAAAATGTGCAATTGAAAGAACTGTTGATGAGCATAGAAAAAGAAATCCGTGGAGGAAAATCTATCTCAGAAGCCTTTGCTATGTACGATCAGCATTTTTCCAAGGTCTATATCGCTTCTCTCATGGCTGGAGAACGGAGCGGTAATTTGGCTGAAACCATCAAGCGCTATAACAATTATGCCAAGGTCATTGTGGCCACTAAATCAAAAATTCGTTCGGCCATGGCCTATCCGACACTCCTGCTCTCTTTTTCACTTGTTCTCCTAGGAATCCTTATCAATTTCATCATTCCTCGTTTTTCTGATTTTTATCAAAATTTTGAAGCCGAGCTTCCCACCATAACAAAATCACTCCTGGCATTTTCTAATTTTGCAAAAAATAATATAATTTTTGTCCTGGCTTTTATTTTCGTGCTTGTCTCCATTTATCTTAAGATGAGAAAAGGGGATAAAAGCGCTGTTCTACTGGACAGACTCAAGCTCAAAATCCCGTATGGGCGGTCCATCTGGATCGAGTCTGCCGTCTCTCTCTTTTGCCGGACATTAGGGCTGCTTCTGGAGGGGGGAATCTCTCTTCTTTCCTCTATCGGGGTGGCCTCAAAGGCGGTTCCCAATAAGTATCTGTGTGAAAAAATAAAGGATCTCCCAGAATTCATCAAAAATGGAGAGAGTTTGAGCGAATCCTTGAAAAAAGCCGGGTTTTTTACTCCACTCGCCTTAGATATGATGAGGATCGGTGAGACATCCGCTAACCTGGAAGGGATGTTGGCCGAAGTGGCCGACGTCTATGATGAAAGAATCCGGTCACGCCTCGATACGTTTGTCTCACTTATAGAGCCCCTGATCATTATTTTCATGGGTCTGATCGTAACGGTGATGCTCCTCTCGGTTTATCTTCCAATATTTAACATCATAAAAATCGCACAATGACAAAAAAAACAATAAAAGAGGAACAACGGGATTTTCTCCGTAATGAGGAGGAAGAAACTAAAAAGATTGCAGAGAGATACAAAATTCCCTATATCGATTTGGCCTCTCAAGTCCTCAACAGAGAATTGGTTCAGTCTTTTCCTGTGGATTTTCTCCACCGGGCCAATTTCATCCCTTTAGATGAGAACGGAAATGTGGTCGAAATAGCTATTGCCGATCCCTCTGATTTTTCTACTATCGACTCCATAGAGTCTTTCCTCGGCAGAAAAGTCAAAGTTCTTGTGGCTTCGAAACGAGCTATCCATGAAGCTCTCCGCCGAAGCGAAACGGCACTGCAGGTCCTCAAGGATGCGACGGAAGGATTTATCATCCAGGTCGTTGATAAAGATGGGAGAGAGGACGATGATGTGATTTCCGTTGAAAAGTTGGCCGATCAGGATGGATCCATCATAAAGCTCGTTAACTCCATCATTTTTACGGCCGTTCAGAAAAGAGCGAGCGATGTCCACATCGAATCCAGAGAGACCGGCCTGAACATCAAGTTCCGGATCGATGGTGTGCTGAGCGAAGCCATGGAACCTATCGATAAGAAGTTCCAGGCCCCCATCATTTCAAGAGTCAAGGTGATGTCCGATCTTGATATCACTGAAAGGCGAGTCCCCCAGGATGGGAAGTTCAGGTTGAAAATCAAGGATAAAACCTTAGATTTTCGTGTCTCTATCATGCCGAGTGTTTATGGAGAGAGCGCCGTGATACGAATCCTCGATAAGGACATGATCACCGAGGCCATTACGGAGCTTCGGCTGGATCTTCTGGGTTTTACAGACGATCTCCTCAAAAGCTACCAGAGGTATATCGTAAAACCCTATGGCATGCTCCTCGTGACCGGTCCGACCGGAAGCGGCAAAACGACGACGCTTTATGCCACATTGACGGAAATAAAATCTCCGGAGGATAAAATCATCACGATCGAAGATCCGGTGGAGTACCAGATTGATGGAATTACACAGATTCCGGTAAATGAAAAAAAAGGACTGACCTTTTCCAGGGGATTGAGGTCCATCCTCAGGCATGATCCGGACAAAATCATGGTGGGTGAAATCCGTGATCCGGAGACCGCTCAGATCGCGATCCAGTCTGCGCTCACAGGGCACCTCGTCTTTACCACAGTCCATGCCAATAATGTATTCGATGTGATCGGGCGATTTCTTCACATGCAGGTTGATCCATACAGTTTCATTTCTGCTTTGAACTGCATCCTTGCTCAGCGGCTGGTGAGAATCCTCTGCCCTGCCTGCAAGAAAAAAGTCACCTATGCAGATCACATCCTCATTGAATCCGGCTTCGATCCAAAAAAATACAAGGACCATGTCTTTTTCGAAGCGCAAGGGTGTTCAGAGTGCAACTTCACCGGGTACCAGGGACGAACAGCCATCGCAGAGCTTCTTGAACTCTCAGACATCCTCCGTGAAATGATATTGGACAGAAAACCTCTTTCTGAAGTAAAAAGGCAGGCCAAAAGTGAAGGGATGGTTTTTCTGAGAGAGGTCGGTGTGGAAAAAGTGGTCAAAGGGATAACGAGCCTGAAGGAATTAAATAAAGTCACATTTGTGGAAAAGTGGATGAATCACTCGACATACCATAAAGGAAAAGGAATAGGATGACTTTTTTAGATAAAGCGGAGGGATTTTTTTTGGATTTACCGAAACCCCTCTCTGCTTTTCAAATAGCCTCCAATTACATTACAGGTGTGCAGCTTTTTCCTAAGGATAAAAAGATCGAGTCTCATTTTACAATATTATTAGATAAGGGCCTTATCGAACCATCCTTTTATCAGAACAATATAAAAAAAAGGGATCACTTATCCGATCTGTTTAAACAGGAACTGAAAACATTTTCTCCGAAAGATAGGCGTGTGGTATTTGTCCTTCCCGAGCTATCACAAAAAGCATTTGTTTTGGCTTTCGATAAATTCCCGGCACAATTAAAGGAGAGAGACCAGATCGTGAAATTTAGAATCAAAAAGCAGCTGCCTCTACTGCCTGATGATGCACGCATTGCTTATTCTTTGATACCGACAGAAAACAAGGTCCGTGTTTTGGCCTCCGTGGTACGCGCGTCTGTCATCAAGGAGTATGAGGATTTTTTCGATCAGCTCAAGATCAAAGTGCGTTCAATAGGGATTCCTTTTATGGGCCTTGTCAATTTGATAGGGAATGAGGAGGAGAATGTGATGCTGGCGAACATCGAAGAAGATGCATTCAGCCTTGTCGGGATCACTTTTTCTGAAATATCTCTCTACAGGCAGAAATCTTTTGTATTCGAATCATTTGATGAAAAATCTCTCAAGCAAAAGAACGATGACATCGCCTTGGAGATCGAAAACACCCTTAATTTTATTGAAGACAAAGAAAAAACCAAAATGAGTACTCTCTGGGTACGAACAGGACTTCCAGGAGATGGAGATGGTATTATATCCGATTTAGCCGAAAAATTGTCGATTCAAGTGAAGGGTATCGACTCCTGTCTTCCGGGAAAACTTGTCCCCAATGAAAAAAGACTTCTGTCTTCCCTTTTAGGGCATATCCAATGAATAAAAGATCCAAACTGAACCTTGAGTTAGCTTCTTATCCTCTCCGGAACAGAAGGTTGTTTTTTTTGTGTCTTTTTTTACTGGTGGTCCTTTCCGTGAGTGTGACAGTTGTCTCGGCCAACCTGTATTTTAAATTCAAGAATAAATTGGACGAAACACAAGCGAAAATAGATGAAGTCGAACAGAAAAAAGGACGGGTTCAACGTGAAGAAATCCGGATTGCCGATCAAATCGAGAATGAATCAGCGGCCAATTTACCAAAGATTGACTTTATCAATGGCTTGATTTTCCGCAAAAGTTTTTCATGGATCGGTTTTTTGTCCGATTTGGAAAGCGCTCTTCCTGCGCGCTGCTATATCGTGTCTTTGGCCCCTTCCGTGAGGGGAGATTTGGGAATGGAGGTCAGGATCAGAGTCGCATCCCCAACTCTGGAGGATCTTTTGAACCTGTATACTCAGCTGGTGAAACTGGGATTCGAGAATGTCCTTATCCGCAGCGAGGAACAAGCCGATAACGGCCTGCTCATTTCAGAGGTTTCATTCATCTATGAAAGAAATATTTAAACTTGTCACACAAAAAGAGCGAAGGGTTCTTGGACTGCTCTGCTTTATTTTAGGAGCCGCTTTCATTTTTTATGCCTTTTTTGCTTTGGGAATGAAAAAATCGCATTCTCGTACTGTGGATCTTTTGTCTGCAGTTCAAAGGGACTTTCAAACCGCAGAAACGAGCCAAATCCAAAAAGCGGCGGAAAACCAAAAATGGAAGCTGGCCCGGCAGGATATACAGGAACTGCGGGAGACGTATTTTTACAGGGATTTAGAGTGGGGAGAACTCCGGATGGATCTCCAGCGCATTCTGGATGCGTCGAGAATCCAGCATTCACAGAAAAAATTTGATTATGTTGTTTTTGAAAAAGAGGAGATAAGAAAGGTCCTTGTCGAGTTTACCGTCACTGGAAGATATGTGTCTCTTAAAAACTTTATCCATGCGGTCGAGAGTTTCCAGAAATTTCTGATGATTGAGAGAATTGATTTTCTTGATATCGATCCGCAAGGACAGGGTATAAAGATAAAGATTCAATTGGCGGGGTATCATGCGATATTTTAGGGCCGTTGGATTCAGTCTGGTTCTCTTTCTGTTTTTTATGGCTTTTATCTCATCTCAGGACATGAACCAGGGAAAAACGGAAAAAAAACGGCCTCCCGCGAGTCTGATAAGAAAAGATCTCCTTGTTGTAGATACGAAAAAATTAGATCCGCCCAAACGGAATATTTTTACTCCAAACAGTGCTGGACGGGTGGAGAGCACTGTATACGAAGATATGAATGAAAGACGACAAGCTGAGCGGCAAAATATGGAAGCTCTGGAACCGGAGCGGCCCTCAGTGCCTGCACTCGGCTTAAGGTATATCGGATATGTCAAATCCGGACAAAAAATTACGGCCCTGATTCTTTTCAGAGGGGAAGCTCTGGCTGTAGATGTCGGTGAAGAGATAGCGGAAGGCGTGAGTATCTCAATGATCACGCGAGAAGATATCACGGTGATAGGATCAGACCAAGAGCCCCGGAAGTTTCCCTTAGAAGGAGAGACACCATGAAAAAAATGAGTTTAATGCTGATAGTAATAATGACCCTTTGGGGCTGTGTGACCTTTAGCCGCACCTATAAATTAGGGGTAGAGGCCGCCATGAACAAAAATTGGGACGAAGCCGTTGAATTTTACGAAAAGGCCTATGCAGAGAATCCGAAAAATTCCGTCTACCGTATGGCTCTGCAGAGGGCTAAGGTGTCGGCCAGTCTTTTCCACCTGTATTCTGCCCGACGGTTTGCCGCCCTGGATCAAACAGAGGAGGCATTAAAAGAGTATGAGAAATCCCTCTCTTACAATTACAGCCGTTTAGTTGCCGATGAGGCCAAAATTTTTTCCGTGGGACCACTCGAAGAGGAAAAACCCGAAGAGATTCATATCGAGCCACCGGTCAAATTAAAGGTTGGATCTGAATCCATTGAACTGCGGTTCAGGCAGCAGGCCAGTCTCCGTTCGATATTTCAAGCTCTTGGCAAATCCGCAGGCATCAATATCATCTTTGATGAGCAGTTTCGCGATATTACCTACTCCATAGATCTGACTGACAGGACGTTTGAAGAGGCCGTGAGAATCCTCTGTCTGGCCACCAAGAACTTTTTTTCGATCATCGATGAACAGACGATCATGATTGTCCCCGATCAGCCGGCAAAACGAAACCAGTATGAGTTGACGGCGGTGAAAACATTCTATCTGTCCAATATCCTTGCCGCCGATATCCAGGGGATTCTCGCTCAGCTTCTTCGTTCGCAGTTTAAAGCACCGGTTATTATGATCGACAAAAATTTGAATTCTGTAACCATAAGAGATGCTCCGGCCATTCTTGAGCTGGCGGAAAAAATCTTGAGGGTTTGGGATAAACCCAAAGGAGAGGTTGTCATCGATGTGGAGATCATGGAAGCCTCAAGGATCAAACTCAGGCAGTTGGGTCTTGATATTGATCCACTAGCTGTAGGGATTGCTTACCAAAATGAAGATGAGGGAGGAGGGATGTCTCTTGGTGGATTGGATTTCTCCAGGGCCAATAACTTTCAGGTCACACTTCCGTCGGCGTTTTTTGATTTTTTAGAGTCAGATTCCGACACAAAAATCATTGCCCAACCGCGTCTGCGCGGTTTGGACGGCGAGGAAATCACCTATATTGTCGGTGATGAAGTTCCAATCCCAAGGACGACCTTTCAGCCCATCGCCACCGGCGGTTTTGGGCAGCAGCCTTTGACGTCTTTTGACTACAAAAAGGTGGGCATCGATATCACGATCACACCGAAGATCCATCTTGAAGGAGATGTGACCCTGGAAGTCGACATAAAGATAAAATCCCTTGGAGGAACCGGCTATGCCGACCTTCCTATCATTACCACAAAAGAGGTGAAAAACGTCATCCGGCTCAAGGATGGAGAAACCAGTCTTTTAGCCGGTCTGCTCAAAGACGAAGAGCGAAAGACGATGCGTGGCATCGCCGGGATCAAGAACCTGCCGATTATAGGCAGGCTTTTTTCCAGTACGGATCAGACCATACAGCAGACCGAAGTTATCCTGACCATAACTCCTTACATCATACGGCCCTTTAAAATCTCCAAGCAGGATACAGAACCTATCTGGGTCAACCTGTACAGCACGCCCAGTTCCGCATCCGCCGGAAATGTGAGGATACCTGTTAATTCCCTCCTGGATGCTGAGATGAATAGAGCCAGGATGCTGCAGGAAAGACAGCAGGTTTCATCGCAGACCGGGACCAATGTTATAAATCTCAATCCGAGAAACTTCGAGGTTCCTCAGAATCGGGAATTCCGTATCAGCGTCAACCTGCGAAGTCAGGAAGAAATATATAACATGTCTCTGAATTTATCTTTTGATTCGTCCGTTCTTAATTTGAAACAGGTCACGGTCGGGGGATTTGTGAGACAGGGAGGTATGGATTCTTCTTTTCTCCAGAATATTGACAATAGTTCCGGTGCCTGTACGATCGCTTTTTCCAGTCCTGATATCACCAAAGGCGTCAAGGGTACCGGAGGAATCGCTACTCTGGTGTTTGAAGCCAAGGGGAAGGGGGAAAGCCAGGTCATAATCAATAGTGTTGTGGCCATCGATACCAGGGGCAATACCGTTATTTTTCAATCCCAAAACGCCCGCGTTGTCGTCCGCTAATTGACTTTCATGGGGGGGTCGGCTAAAATCTTTGGCACCGGCGGTGTAGCTCAGGTGGTTAGAGCATACGGCTCATATCCGTAGTGTCGGGGGTTCAAGTCCCTCCACCGCCACCATTTCAAGCTTTTTGCTCTTCCAAAAAGATGCTTTTAGATAAGGTTAAAAAAACAATCCGGAGGCACCATCTTTTCTCCCGGGAGGAGAAAATCCTCATTGCCTTTTCAGGGGGAATCGATTCGACAGCGCTGCTGCATCTGCTTAGAGAGCTGCAGAAGGAGTGGCCGATAACGTTGGCTCTGGGACACTTCAACCACAAACTCCGCCGGAATGCCGAAAAAGAAGAGCTGTTTGTTCGAAATGCTGCAAAAAAACTGGATATTCCTCTTTACGTGAGTTCGGAAGATGTTCGTTCATATGCGGTCGAACGCAAACTCAATATTGAAGAAGCGGGTCGAAAGCTGCGGTATGATTTTCTGAAGGATACAGCGAAAAAATACGGTTTTTCCAAAATCGCGACAGGGCACACCATAAACGATCAGGCCGAGACTTTTTTTATGCGGCTTTTTAGAGGGAGCGGCCTGTCCGGACTTTCCGGCATCTATCCTGTTGTCGGCAATCTTATAATCCGTCCTCTTCTCGATATATCCAGGGAAGAGATTCTTGACTATCTCAATATCATAAAAGCCGAATTTCAGGTCGATGAAAGCAATTTAGACAAGAGATTTTTGCGCAATAGAATAAGAGGTGAACTTTTGCCCTACCTCCAAAAAGAATTTGATCCTCACTTAGTGTCCAGGTTGGGAAAAGTGTCCTCCCTATTTCAAGAAGACGAGTTTATCCTAAAGAAACTGACCGAAAAGGAACGGCCGAAGGTTGTACAGAGCCGTGAGGGACAGATTTTTCTCGACCTGAATGAGCTCTCCACTTTGCCAGTCGGATTAGCCAGGCGCATGGTGAGAGAATTTATTGCAGAGATCAAAGGCGATTTGCGAAAAATATCGTTTGAAGATATCGAATCTGTTCTCGGTTTGGCGGAGGGGAAGGAATATCCTCTGACAAAAGACTGCCTTCTGCGCAGGGAACAGGATCAGATTTTTTGTCCGCAGACCGGCCTTGAGACATTGTCTTATGAGCTATCGTGGACGGGGAAAAATCCACTGGTTATTAAGGATTTGGGCATGAGTTTTTCCGGAAAGGAGAGGCCCGGAGTGCCTGAGGACTGGAAGTTTGACAATTTTAAAGGAGCCTGTCTTGATTTGGGAAAACTAAAGTTTCCTCTTGCGGTAAGATCGCGTCGAGAGGGGGATAGATATCAACCTCTGGGATCTCCGGGACGGAAAAAACTCAAAGAGATTATGAGGGCTAAGAAAATCCCTGTTCGCGAGCGAAACAAACGGCCTGTCTTTCTCTCGGCCGGAGAAATCGTTTGGATATACGGACTTCCCGTAGCGGAGAAATTCAAGATCGTTCCGGAGACAAAGGCTATTTTTTGTATTTCTTTTTCCAGATCTCAAAGATGAGAAGCGACCAGAGCTGGTGGCTGAAATTTTTTTTCCCGGCGAGATGAAGATCCATCATGTTTTTAATGTGACTAAAATTGAAGAGGTTGTCCTCGGTGATAGTCTTTTCATGCAGAGTATCGCTCATCAGGTCTTTCAAATCCGTCTTTAACCAGTGCTTTATGGGGATACTGAAACCTTCTTTTCGCCTGTAGATATTTTCCCGGGGCAGCAGGCGCTCCATCGTTTTTTTAAACAACCATTTGGTCTCCTGCCCGTGTAGTTTCAGCTTCCCGGGAAGCCTAAAGAGAAACTCAACGATTTTATGATCGATAAGGGGCACTCTTGTCTCGAGCGATGAGGCCATACTCATGCGGTCGACTTTGACAAGAATGTCATCGACCAGATACGTTTTCAAATCGAGATAGAGCTCTCCGTTTATGGGGTCGTACCTCTCTAACCGGGGAAAAATTTGAGAGAAAGGATCTAATTTGTGCAGGGATCGGATGCCGCCTATCTCTTTTTTGAAATCCTCTGTATAGAGAGAGTGTTTGTCTTGTTCGGTTTGAAACATCATCCAGCGAAAATGCCGCAGTGCGGGATGAAAAGAGAATCCCTGATTAAAACGCTGGAGTTTGTTCCAGGCCCCCTTTTTTTTGGATGAGGGAGGGAATCCTTTGATAAGAGGGGATAATATTTTTTGTGAGGCGGCGACCAGGGGAAGGCGGGCCATCTTTTGGGCTAAATAGTGTTCATATCCTCCGAACACCTCGTCTCCACCGTCTCCCGACAGGATAACCGTCACATGTTCGCGAGCCATTTTAGACACAAGGTAAGTGGGAAAGATAGAAAAATCTCCGAAAGGTTCATCGAGATGGTTAACGAGTTGTTCCGTCAATTCCAGGGCTTGAGGGCGCAGCGTTAATTCATGGTGATCGGTGTCGAACTTACGGGCAATGCTGCGGGCAAACCCGAGTTCATTGTAGCTT
>JAZFSR010000040.1:0-5113 GCA_036446295.1 Candidatus Aminicenantaceae bacterium | reverse complement strand
GACTGCAGACTACCACCAACCGAGCGACAGCGTGGAAAAGGTATCCGGTGAACTCATCGCCAAGATCAGTAAGATAGGCTATATGACGGTCTTCGCATTCGCAAACAAGTAATAAGAGGTCACTTATTTTTCTTTGTCTTTATCGTTGTCGGCTTTATCAAAATATGTTTTGTACAATTCGAGAATACGGCACCATTTATCTATATAGATGTCAAAGTTTTCCTCAGCTCCCAGGCCGTGCCCGTCATTAAAATAATTGACCCAAACACACTCCTTCCCGAGACGTCTCAGTGCGTAGTACATCTCACGCGTATTGACGGCCGGAACGTTCCAGTCACCATCTCCTGTAATTAAAAGGTGGGGTGTTTTGACTCGGTCTGCAAACATAACGGCGGAATGGTTGATGTACTTAAAAGGCTGCTCCCAGAGCGAGGCTCCGATCCGGTCTTGAGAAATTTCGGCCGCGGTGTAATTGCGAGCTCCAATCCGCGGACTGTCTCCCAGAAAACTTATCATATTGACTTTGCCGGAAATGTTGACAGCCGCAGCAAAACGGTCTGTTTGAGTGATAAGCAGAGACACGGCATACCCTCCGTAGCTTGTGCCGTGAACACCCAGCTTTTTTGGGTCCACCATGTCTTTTTCGATCAACTTGTTGATAACAGAGGTTATTCCTTTGACCCAAGATTCCCCGGGATATCCAATCTCCAGGTTAACCGACGGCCTAAGGCCAAACCAACCCCGGTTTGTGATGATATTCATATTGGTATTAAAGCCGTTATCAAAAAATCTTTCATAAATCTCGAGGACAAGAGGATATTTTTTCCCGGATTCATAATCGATAGGGTAATACAATACTCCGTAGAGCTCGTTTCCATCCACATCCAGATATTTAATGAGTTCGCTCCTGGTAAGCTTCCGCTCTTTTACCCAGGGATTGAGGTCAGTCAGGACAACTCCTTTATTAAAATCCTTATTTGTCATCGCATACTCGTTGGGGAGATCGCCGTTTGAAAAGCTGTAGAAAAATTTCTCTCCATCTTTTGACATCCGAAGGCCTCTGTAAAGGTTGCTGTCTTTGACAAGGTCCTCCATTTTTCTCTCGTTTAGGTCATAACGTGTAAAACCCCGCTCCCATTTATCCTTAGCTGCATAACTGATGTAGAGATATCGTCCATCAGGACTCCAGGCCTGAATGCCACCCCGCCCAGTACTGCTCTCTTCCGCACTTTCTTTTTTCTCCGGGAATTCATAGACCATCTCCAGCTCGCCGCTCCGGTGGTCAATAAGCCAGTAGCCCTTGTCCGTTTGCGCTAGGAGTTTTTCTCCATCCGGACTGAAGCGATTGAGAGAAAACCGAACCTTTTTCTCTTTGTCCTTTTCTTCTCCTTCCTCCGGCTCTGTCTCCTCCTCAGGTTTGACCTTATCCTTGGTAAGATTTTTAGGCTCATCTTCCTCAACAGATTGAAAATAGATATCGCCCTCATCCGCCCAGGCAAACAGCGTGTTGTCTTCATTCCAGGAAAAGCTGCGGCGTTTTTCCTCCCAATTCACCAGCACTTGAGGTTCAGAACCGGTTTCAAGATCAAGACGGGACAGCACGGATTTTTCTCCCTCCCTTTTCCTTGTGTATAGAGTCTTACTGGGAGTCGTCACCGTATACGTGATGAAAGAGTCATCCTTAGCCAGCCTGATACTTCTGTAACGGTCCTCAGGCAGCAGCTCTCGCACGTCTCCGGATTTGACTTCTGCCATTACCGGCACAATAAATCCCGACTGATTGCGTATAGCATCCCATTTGAGAAAAGGTTCACTGGAGTCATAAACAATGATGGGGCCTTCCGTGGCTTCCTTGTACAGAGAACTAGCTCTTTCTTCCCATTCTTCAGCTCTCAAAGCGAGAAGGATATGGCTCCCATCATTTGTCCAGATAAGAAAGGAGTTGCTGGCAATCGCTTTATCTGTTTTTAGCTTAACCTCTTTTAAACTCTTTTTTCCTCGGTCGTATATTTGGAGAAAAAATCGGTCATCCTTCTGGAGAAGAAAAGCCAGTGTCTTTCCATCCGGGGACCAGGTCATCGCTTGAACCCTTTTTTTTGATTTAAAAAGAGGAATAAACTCTTTTGTCTCAGTATCCAAAATGACCACTTCAGCCGCACGGGGAGACAGATAGGTTGGATCCCTGTAGCGTTTGTGGTCGGTTCCAAGACGATCCAGCCTTATGCTGAAATTACCGGCAATATAGCGGCCGTCGTCCGTCATGCTCTGTGCACTGAAAGATTTAAGACGCAGAGAATCCTCCACAGTAAAAGCAGATTTTTCAGCTGCACTTAGATTAAATACGGATAAGAAAAAGACAATAAAACAGGCAAGTGTAACAAAATAAATGTTTTTTCTAATTTGAATCATGGTTCTCTCCTCTATCCAATTCTGTTAGCTGGAACCTTATCACAAGGTTAAAGACTGGGTCAATATTGACTCCAATTTCCGTTTAGGTTATACCTTTATTCTATAAATACCTCTAATTCATAAGGAGCCGAAATGGAAAAGACATTAGCCATCATAAAACCCGATGCCGTAAAGAAAAAAGCCGCCGGAAAGATAATCCAGCGTATAGAAGACGAAGGATTCACTATCACAGGCCTTAAAATGCTCTCCCTCACAAAAGAGGAAGCCGAAGGATTCTACATCATCCATAAGGACAAATCCTTCTACTCAAGTCTTACGGATTTTATGTCCTCTGGAAAAATCGTCGTCATGCAGTTGGAACGAGAAGATGCCATTGCCCACTGGAGAAAGACCATGGGAGTTACTGACCCCGCCCTTGCCAAACCGGGCACCATCCGCCATGAATTTGGATTCTCTATAGAAACAAACGCCACCCACGGCTCTGACGCCCTTGAGACCGCCGCCTGGGAGATTTCCTATTTCTACAAGAACAAGGACGCCACAGAAAAACTGTAATGTCTTTTATTGAGGTCTTCGATCTCACAGCTCACTCATTACCGCCTAATAAACCTCACCCCTTTCACCTTCCGCTGTAAAAGCGAGCGTTCATAGACACCATTTCCATGAGAGACAGCGCGGATTTTCCGGCCGCTCTCCTGGATGGAAAGGTCCATAACGAGGACTGCTTCAGGAAGGCCGTCATTAAAGGAGGACCAGGTTATTCCATAGTCTGTGGAGACCCAGACACCGAGGTCGTTTCCGACGTAGATGTTATTGGGATCTTCGGGATCTACGGAAACAGCATTTGTGGGAAGATCGGGAAGGCCGGGGCCAATGTCTTCCCAGGAGGTGCTGCTGCCGGATAGTCTTAAAAGATGGGAGGTGCCGAAACCTGAGAGCGCAGCGTAGACGATGTCTCCGTTTTTGGGAGCGGTGACCAAATCGACGATGTACCTGTCGGGAAGATTGTAGGTTATATTCTCCCAGGTTAGTCCGCCGTCTCTGGTTTTAAAGACTTCGGGCCTTGTGGTATTGGGAACATAGGGGGCTGTAGCGGCATAGACAACATTGTAGTTTGTTCGGGACACAGCCATGGCCACTACCGGCAGGTCATTGAGGGGCTTGTCGTTGTTTAAGCAAATCCAGTTCTCTCCTCCGTTGTCTGAGCGGTAAATGTAGTTTGTGGCGGAATATATGATATCGTGTCCGGCCAGCACAAAGGGAGCGATAAAGGCCGCATATTCGCTCTCCCCGTGGCGTTTCCCTTCGAGGGTGTTGTATCTATAGGGAGTGGCCAACCGCCAGTTTTCGACAGTCCGGAATCTGTCACCCGTCCTGTAGACAAAGAGGAACTGTGAGGAGGTGTAGACGATATTCTCATTGAGCCTGTCTATGGCGGAGTATCCACCATCCCCTAAAGTAACCCAGGGGATCCAGTCGGCGGTACCTGTATAAAAAGTTGTGCCGTTATCCTGCAGGCCGCCTATGGCAAAATTGGGATTTGAAGGGGAGGAGGAGAAACCGGGATAGAATTGGGAAGTGATGTAGTTATTGTTGAGGTTACGGAATGTTCGGCCGCCATCTGTGGTGAGGTGTACACCTCCGTCTGTCGCCATAAAGAAAGTATCTGAATCCTGGGGATGATTGACAAAGGTATGGCAGTCCGCATGGGCGACTTTGGGATCCCGGACAAAATCATAGATATCGCTGTTAGGGATAGTAAAGTTTGACCCTCCGTCAGTAGAGTAGGCGTATCCGACTTTAGCGACAAAGATTTGAGAGCTGTCTGTGGGATTGGCCCTTACAAAATGGGAGTAGTAGCCCTGGTTTGTGGAGAGATCGGCTTTTTCGAGAGTTGAGATGATCTGCCAGGTGTCGCCGCTGTCCCGGCTTCGGTAGAGCCCGAGGCGCTCTCTGTAGTTTGCGATATCGGCGTATATAATATTGGGAGCGCTGCGGTAGATATCGAGTTTGGCTTTTCCCATCCAGGATTCGGGAAGTCCTTGTGTGAGTTTTTTCCAAATTGTGCCCCCATCCTGCGAACGGTAGATACCGTGTCCGGGAGTACCGAGGTTTCCGCATGAGGCAAAGATAAGATTGGAATTATCGGGATTGATCTTAATATCGAGAGCCATAACAACGTCGTGAACGAGCTCCCAGCTAACGCCTGCGTTTTGGGTTTTGTAAATCCCTTCTGTGGTTCCGGCAAAGAGAGTGTCGGGATTTTGAGGGTCAAAGGCCAGCGACATGACCCCTCGCTGCTGGTTTTTGGTCCAGTCGAGAGTCTTTGTCCATGTGGCTCCGCCATCAGTAGATTTTAGGATGCCGATACCGTAATTTCCACGTATTCTCATCCAGTAGCTTCCCCAGGTTTCGCCATCCTGCCAGCGGTAACCGTAGGTCTCCCCTGTGCCGATAAAAATGATGTTTCTATCTCTGGGATCTATGGCAATGGCGCCCACGCCGAGGACAGGAAATCCTGTGGGGATACGCTGCCAAGTGTAGTCATTTTCTCCGGAGCCAAAGATTGTGAGTTTCCAGAGCCCTCCGGAGGCCGATCCGGCAAAAAGGATATTAGGATCTGTAGGATCAAGGGCAAGGGCGATAGTGCGGCCGGCGAAGTTATTAGGGCCGATGGAATGCCAGGAATCCTGGGCATTAAGGA
>JAZFSR010000039.1:0-5188 GCA_036446295.1 Candidatus Aminicenantaceae bacterium | reverse complement strand
ATGAACCACGATAATGACGAACCTGTCGTGGCAATCTCCGGAAACCTGGACAAAACCCATCTGCTCGGACTGCTCAAAGAAGAAGAATCTCTGGATGAAATCAATTACGGCAGTTTTCTCATTTACAACTGGGACGACGACGCATACGGCGTTTTTGCAAATGACAATCTTTTAATATTTTCAGAGAATCGCAGAGAGCTTGAAAAGGTACTCGACACATTCTCGGGAAAAGGGAAAAACTTTTCCAGCACTCCTCTTGAGAGACAGCTCAGGGCTCTTTCTCCAGATACCTTCTTAGTCGCCACCGCTGAAAATGTATCCGAACTGCTCAATGAAGATGACGACGATTTTGGAGCGCTCATCCTCCAGAAAACCAAATCCGCCTTTTTCTCGGCCAATGAGCAGAACGGAAAAGTAAAGCTGAAGTTGGAACTTCAAACAGATTCCCCTGAAACTGCGACCAATATGGAGAGCATGGTCACAGGCTTGAAAGCGTTTCTCTCCATGAATGACAAAATCGATCCCGAGTGGGAAATTATCAAGTCACTCAAGGTCTCCACAAAAGACACAAGCGTTGTGCTGGAATCACAGGGTTCAGTTGAGGAGCTCCTCAACCTCCTGAAGGGGGGGAATAAATAAGTACGAAAGAGCCAATCTTTTCAGTTAATGAATAATACAACGAAGCCAATCACCGACGAAGAGCTGGCACTGGAAGCCCAGGCCGGCTCCCGCCGCTGCTTCGAAGAGCTTGCCGAACGGTACAGCTCCAAACTTTTTCACTTCCTTCGTCCTAAAATTTCGAATGTTTCAGATATCGAAGACATTATCCAGGAAACATTCTATAAACTTTACAAAAATATCTTTCGATATGATCCCCAATGGAAATTCTCGACCTGGATCTACACGGCAGTCAACAGGCAGGCCATCAGCCACTACCGATCCAAACAAAATAAAAAAATCCAGGGGATGCCTATCCAAACCGATGCGGACCCAGCTGAGACAATGATCCAGGAAACACAGAATCAGAACCTGTGGAAATTAGCCCGGAAACTCAAGGCCAACCAGTATGAAGCTCTCTGGCTGCGCTACGTCGAAGACCTCTCTTTAAAAGAAATCGCCAGAATTATGCGGAAATCCTACACTGCGGCCCGGCTTCTTCTTCACAGAGCCCGTCTTAATCTTGGAAAACAGCTCCAGAAAAATCCGGAAGTCAGACAAATTCTTTTCCATCCCAATCCGGAAAGACAAAATATGTTTTACAGGGAGAATAGAGGATGATCTGTTCAATTTCAAAATGGTTGATATCGGGTGCGTTTGATTCGCACAGAGATGTTCCCGGATTTCTCCGGCCCCACATTAATCGATGTGGCTCATGCCGGGATTTTTTCCATCTCTCCCGGACTTTAGAAAAACGAGCCGCTGAGGACGCGAGGCTTATCATTCAGGAGACTCCCGATTCGCTTCTGGAAAAAGTAAAATCACAATCCTTCAGACCGGTTGAACAAAAAAAACACAACTGGGGACTACACAAACTGATACCGGTCGTCTCGGTCTCAATAGCAGCCATCCTTCTTGCTGTTTTCCTTCTTTTTCAACCATCCCGGACACCCTCTCCCTCTATAGACCTGGATTTCTTCTTTATGTTCGGGAGAAATTCGCTGCCTGGAGGAACTCTTCAAAAATTAGCCTCTCAAATCGAGTCTCCCTATGATACCGAGTGGAACAGTCTGAAAAAAAATATAACATCTGCAGCCAATTATCTCAGAGCTCAACTCGATTTTAAAATAGTGCCTCACGAATAACAGTCTTCCTTAAACTTCAGCACACATTCCTTCCGATTGACTTTTCCCCTAAAAAATAATTGTGCTTATTGAGCATATTCAGGATTTGTGATATAAATTATCGTTTACATCGTATTTATAGAGAAAGAGGAGAAGCCCATGAAAACCACACAAGGAATCAGTTTGAAGGATGTTCTGACTGTCTATGACGGCCCGGAAGGCGATCTCTGGGAGCTCATCATGGGGGAGCAGATCCACATCGGAGGTTTTTCTTCATCCATGGCACTGGCTGAAAAAGCAGATCTCGTCGAGGGATCTAAAGGGATCGATCTCTGCTGCTGCAATGGCGCAGGAATGCGGTTTCTAGTCCGCTTCAAAAATATTGGTTCGATGACAGGAATAGATGCCGCCGAAACAGTTATCAACCGCGGCAAAGAGCGGACCTCTGAGGAAGGATTAACCGACCGCATCCGTTTTGTCCTGGCCGATGCCACATCATGCGGCCTTCCGGACGGGGAAGCGGATTTTGTCTGGGGAGAAGATGCCTGGTGTTACGTCGAAGATAAAGACAGGCTTATCGCGGAAGCCGTCCGTCTAGTTAAATCCGGTGGTACGATTGCCTTCACAGACTGGGTTGAAGGACCCTCCGGTTTATCCACTGAAGAAGCGGAACGTTTCCTCAAGTTCATGAAGTTCTCAAATGTCCAGGACATACAGGATTACAAAAACCTGCTTGAGCACAACGGCTGCGATGTTCTTCTAGCCGAGGACACCGGCCAGTTTGCCTCTCACGTGGATTTGTATCTTGACATGCTGAACAAGCAGCTGACCTATGATGCCCTGAAGATCATCGCATTTGACGGAGATATGATGAACACAATGGCACAGGAAATGGTCTTTATGCAGGGATTAGCGCATGACGGCAAAATCGCCCAAGGCCGGTTTGTCGCCAGAAAGAAATAATAAAAATTCCTGTGATCCAAGTCATCTACACCAGCCCCTATGTTCCTGCCGAATGGATCGCGGCACACGGATTATCTCCAAGCCGGGTAGGAGCAAGGGGGCACAATCCAACGGACAGCACAGGAGGTGTCTGCTCCTATGTCACCCGTTTTATCCAAGAAACCGGACAAATGGACAACTCTACTCTGTTTGTATTTGCGACAGAGTGCGACCAGATGCGCCGAGGATCCGAAAACATTCCGGATAAGCAGAGACAGCAAACCTTTCTTATTAATATTCCAACAGCCTGGAACACACCGGAATCCTCTCAATTATATCAAACCGAACTCAAGAGATTGGGGCGGTTTCTGAACAGGCACGGAGGAGATTCACCAACACACGACAAACTCACCCGGGTAATGAAGGAATACGAAAAGCTCCGCAGCAATTTAAAAGCACAAAGACATCATGTTTCAGCCAAAATATTTTCTGAAAAAATAGCAGAATTCCACAAGACGGGTCAAGTTGTACCGGATTTCAAAGAAAAAAAAGAAGACCCCAAAGGTGTCCGCATCGCCCTTCTAGGAGGCCCTCTCACCTCCTCTGATTTTATACTTTTTGATGAAATCACGAAAAATGGCGGCCGAATCATTCTGGATGGAACCGAGACAGGAGAGAGAACTCTGCCCCGCTCGTTTGACAGCCGGCAGTTGGTTGAAAATCCGTTTGAAGAACTCACTGATGCCTACATCGGATCTATTCCCGATGCCTTCCGCCGGCCCAACGATAGACTCTACCAATGGATCAAATCCATCTTTGAGGAAAGGAACGTCGAAGGCGTTCTCCTCATCCGTAGAATCTGGTGTGACATCTGGCATGGAGAGGTCGGCCGGCTGCGAGAGTGGCTGAATATACCTCTCCTGGATATCGACCTGGACGGGAATGTTCCACAGACACGGATACAGACCAGGATTCAAGCTTTTATGGAAACTCTCCGATGAACGAAAATCCCAGGCAAATTTCCCTTAATGAATGGGACGACCTGTATCAGAAGCTCAAAAAAAATGGGCTGCCGGAACCTTCCTACGGAGGACCGCTCGGCAGACATGTCGAGGACGGTGACTTTCGCCTCCGGAAGCTAAAGTTCGACAACTCCAGCGAGTCCCTGCGCCTTTGGAATTTCCTGCTCACTGAAGAAGACCGCCTCAGGGAAGCCCGGGAAGAAGGAAAAATCATTGTCGGGACCATGAAGGATTTGGGAACGATTCCCGTTTTGGCCTATTCTCTCCCTAATGTTGTAGCGTTCTATCCGGACGGTGCATGGTGGATCCCCTGTATCATGGAGCTTAGCGCCGGATTACTGGGAATTGCAGATTCCATGGGTATAGATGAATCATTCTGTCCAGTCAGAGCTATGTTAGGAGCGTTTATCACAGGGGCACATTTTCCTATCCCCGATTATCTCATCTGCAGTGTAGGAGCGGTGTGTGATGACTTCTCTGCCATAGCACAGAGGCTCAACGCTCTCGGCTATCCTATTTTATGGTGGGAGATCCCACATAGACGGAATCCTGACAGCTTTGAACAATCAACCACTCTGCCCGGAGGATTTCAGGCCCCCGTATCCCAGGTCGAATTCGTCCGCAATCAGCTAATCAACATCAAAATCTCCCTTGAAGAATTATCTGGAGAAAAACTCGAAAAAACACACCTTGAAGCAGGGATCAAAGCAGCCAACCGTGCCCGAAAGTATCTGGATGAATTGAGATATTTGACATTCACCGCTGAACTCTGTCCCCTGCCGGCCCTCGAAATGCTTATAGCGGAAATGCTGGCCATCCACTTCTGTTCAGACCGGGAGGAGTCCATTCGTGTGTTGTCTTCCCTTGTCAAAAGAGTCAAATACCGGATCGAACATAACCTTGGTTTCGGCAAAAAAGAGGACATTCGTATCTTTTGGGTCAATCCTGTGGCTGACATCAGAGTGATGAATCTGATTGAGGAATGTGGTGGGCGTATCTGTGGAACGGAATATCTTTTTACACACGCTTTAGAGGAGATCCCAACACATCTGCCTCCTATGGAAGCGCTGGCTCAAATAGCTCTGGCAGATCCCATGGTGGGGACGGCCAGAGACCGGGCCGACCGGATCTGTAGGGACATCCAACGCTTTGGAGCCGAAACGGTTATAATATCTAAAATCCCTGGAGCGAGTCACTGCGCATATGAAGGACACATCATCGCAGAGGAAGTCCAGAAGCACCTCAATCTTCCGGTTCTGGAAATCGAAGTTCCTCCGGTCAGTGATGCACTTCGCCCTTCTATCAAAAATCGTATTCAGGCTGTTTTTGAAGTGACGCAAGAACGGAGACAACAATGATTTATGCTGGAATCGATGCCGGGTCCAGAGCCATTAAAGTGGTCCTGCTGGATGAAAGTTTGGACATTGTCGGTTTTGGAATCCA
>JAZFSR010000038.1:0-4254 GCA_036446295.1 Candidatus Aminicenantaceae bacterium | reverse complement strand
CCTTCATCTAGTATATCTGATGAAGCATTCCAATTCTATATTTTTTAAATGAAAGCTTTCCTATTTCTAGCTAGTGATTATAAATAACGCTTCATCATCTTTTGCTTGAGATGAAGGGGGGACCCCTTCCGCGGCGCACCTCCGTCCTCACTCCTCCGTCGCTGCGCGCAGAGATACACCGCTTCGCCCTCCCTTCATCTCCTTTAAGTTGGATCTGCTGGAGAAACAACGAATTTCTCCCACAGCTTTCTAGTTCCCAGAACTCTAAAAAATCACGGAAATGGGGATGTTCTTATGATGATTTAATGCAAGGATTTCTTTAGGGATGCGGCGGCTTTTTTCCCGATCTTCCGGGCCAGCTCATCTTGCGAGGCGTTTTTTATATCTTCTATACCCGTGTAGGTGTTTTGAAGGAGAAATTTTCTTTTCTTGCCGACTCCCGGGATGTCATCCAGTAGGGAAGAGAAACTCCTTTTTTCCCTTTTTTTCCTGTGATAAGTGATGGCAAATCTATGAGCTTCATCTCTTATTCTCTGCAAAAGCTGGAGTCCGGGGGAGGTTTTTGCCAGTTTGAGTCCATTTTTATGAAAAGGAGAAAAGATGACCTCTTCTTTTTTAGCTAAAGAGATAACAGGGATATCTTCAAAATCAAGCTCTTTAAGGATTTGAACGGCGGCCCCCAGCTGCCCTTTTCCTCCGTCAACCAGGATAAGATCAGGCCGCGGCGCCTTCCCAGCTCGGATTTTGATATGCCTCCTGTACAAAACCTCTCTTAAACTTGAAACATCGTCAGAGCCCTGGACGGTCTTGATATTGAATTTCCGGTAGTCGTCTTTTAAGGGCATTCCATTCTCAAAAACAACCAGAGACCCAACAGACTCTTCCCCCCCTGTATTTGAGATGTCATACCCTTCAATCCGCTTGGGCAAATTGTCCAACTTGAGCTGATATTGCAGCTCCATTAAAGGTTTCAAATCTGATGATTTTATGCGAATCAAGTTGGCTGCGTTTTTATTGGCCAGTTCTATTAATCTCTTTTTCTTGCCTCTCTGGGGAATCTGTACGGTCATTTTTCCCTGTTTCAACCGTGTAAGCTTGTATACAAGTTTTTTTTGACCTTCAGGAGAGAGGGGGAGAAGGACGATATCCGGGAAATCCAGTCGTATTCTATAGAATTTTAATACCAAATCGGCCAGGAGTTTTTCATCTGAGATATTTTGCTCCACCGGCACTAACAGATTTTCCGACTCGATGACTTTCCCCTTTCTCATCATGAAGACATAAAGAGATGCTTCTCTATTTATTCTGGCATAGCCAAAGATGTCTTCATTTGAGTCATGAATGGAAATGAGTTTTGGTTTTTCCTTGAGCTGTTCGAGTGTAAAAAGTAAATCTCTCCATAAAGCAGCTTGTTCGAACGCCTGTTTCTCTGATGCTTGTCTCATTCTTTTTTCAAGAATCTTTGAGAGTTTTTTCACTCCGCCCTCAAGAAAGAGTTGGGCATTGTTCACACTCTCCTTATAATCGCTTTCCGAAATGAATCCTACGCATGGAGCTGAACAGAGCCCGATGTCGTATTCAAGACATGGCCGTTTTCGGTTTCCTGGAATGGCCTCCTTACATGTTCGGATTCCAAAATATTTGGCTAAAAGATGGATTGTTTTTCTGGCTTGGTGTACTGGGCTGAAAGGGCCAAAATATTTCGCCCCATCTTTTTTCACTCTCCTTGTCATTTCTATTTCCGGATATTTAAGTTGAGTAGTTAGTTTAAGAAAAGGGAAGCTTTTGTCATCTTTGAGATTTATGTTGAATTTCGGCTGTGATTGGCGGATAAAGTTATTTTCCAGAAACACCGCTTCTCTCTCAGAGTCAGTCAGAATGAAATCGAAGTCCCTTGTTTCAGATATAATGTTTTCAACTTTGGGATCGGATGTGGAGAGAAAATATGATTTGACCCTGTCCCTTAGTGATCGGGCTTTTCCAATATAGATAACCTTATTATTTTTATCTTTAAAAAAATAGATGCCCGGTTTTTTTGGCAGGCCATCGGCTCTAGATTTTAAGATCTTGAGGTTAAATTCAGCCGACAATATCCAGTTCTCCTATTTTCAACTTTTTAAGTTCGTCTCTGAATTTTACGGCTTTTTCGAATTCCAGATTCTTCGCGGAATCATTCATTAATTTTTCCAGTTCCTCCATCCTCTTTTTCCGCTTCTCGGGAGACAGATAGATGTCCGAGTCTTCAGATATTCTTGAATAGTCAAAGTAATCTCTATCATAGACGCTCGTCAGGTCATCATCGATCCTTTTTTTAATAGATTGAGGAGTGATATTGTGTGATTTATTGTATTCTTTTTGAATTTTTCTCCTGCGTTCAGTTTCATTAATGGCCTGTTTCATCGACCGTGTTATAGTATTGGCATAGAGGATAGCCTTTCCGGATATATGGCGTGCGGCCCTGCCAAAAGTTTGTATGAGAGAAGTCGAAGATCTTAAAAACCCTTCTTTATCTGCGTCCAGAATTGCGACTAGGGAGACTTCCGGGAGATCCAACCCTTCCCTTAACAAGTTGATTCCGATGAGTGCGTCAAATTTTCCTTTTCTTAAGTCTCTCAATATTTTGACGCGGTCGAGCGTGTCAATATCGGAATGGAGATATTGTGTGCGCATGCCTAATTCATGGAAATGGCGGGTCAAATTTTCTGCCATCTTTTTAGTGAGAGTGGTGACCAGTGTTCTTTCATTTCTCTTGGCCCTTGTCTTGATTTCAGCCATAAGGTCATCAACCTGGCCTTTTATCGGACGGACTTCAATCACAGGATCGATGAGTCCCGTGGGTCTGATGATCTGATCAATTTTTTTAAAATGAGTTTTTTCCAGCTCGTACGGACCGGGAGTGGCAGAGATATACTGGACCTGATGGGCACGCTCTTCAAATTCCTCGAAATTCAGAGGACGGTTATCGAGTGCTGAAGGAAGACGAAACCCGTGTTCGACGAGGGTTTGTTTTCGGGATCTGTCTCCATGATACATTCCCCTTATCTGAGGAATGGCTACATGCGATTCGTCGATGATAACGAAAAAATCCTTCGGGAAATAGTCGAGAAGGGTGTAGGGGGCTTCGCCGGGATTTCTTTGGCTTAGATAGAGAGAGTAATTTTCTATTCCGGGACACCATCCAAATTCTTGCAGCATTTCCAAGTCATAGAGTGTCCGTTCTTCAATCCTGTTGGATTCAATTGTTCGTCCCGAATCTTTTAAAAAAGAAATTCTCACTTCGAGCTCTTTCTCGATGCTGGCTATGGTGCTGTCAAGGATATTTTGAGGAGTCGAGAAAAAAGTTCTGGGATAGATGAGTACGGATGTGAACGAGTCTCTCACTCGACCCAGTAAAGGATCGATGGAGGAAATATTGGAGATTTTAGTATCCTCCAGTTCAATCCTGTACGCGAATTCTTCATAGGACGGGAAGAGTTCGATAATGTCACCCCGGACACGGAATGTTCCTCTTTTGAAATCTGTATCGACTCGTTCATATTGGATTTCGACAAGCTTATTTATGATTTCTTTTCGTGAAATGTCCTGGCCCTTCTTGAGAGAGAAGCTCATTGACTGGTAGGTTTGAGGTGACCCGATCCCATAGATACATGAGACCGAGGCTACGATAATGACATCGCGCCTATGGAAGAGAGACGTCGTAGCACTTAGCCTCATCCGGTCAATCTCGTCGTTAATCGAGACCTCTTTAGCGATGTATGTGCTGGAAGAGGGGATGAAGGCTTCGGGTTGGTAGTAATCGTAGTAACTGACAAAGTATTCCACGGAATTCTCAGGAAAATACCGGCGAAATTCCTGGTACAGCTGTGCAGCGAGAGTTTTATTGTGTGATATCACGAGAACCGGTCTATTGGTGTTGGCTATGACGTTGGCCATGGTGAAGGTCTTGCCGGAACCCGTCACACCCAGAAGAACTTGGTGTTTCTTTTCCTTCTCTATTCCCTCACTCAGCTGATAGATGGCACGGATCTGATCACCCTTGGGTGTGTAATCTGAATAGAGCTTAAATTTTTTCATCCCTCCTATTATAGCAGAAACAAGGTTAGGAAGATGAAGTGTTGGAGGCGTTTATTTTGACACTGCCTTTGAAGTGTGCGCCGTCATCGATGGAGATCCGGGAGGCAATAATGTCTCCATTCATGTGCCCATTTTTTTCTATGTGAACCTTTTCAGAAGCAAATATATTTCCTTCGACTC
>JAZFSR010000037.1:0-2102 GCA_036446295.1 Candidatus Aminicenantaceae bacterium | reverse complement strand
TCAATGAACAGAGGAAAAGGAGGGGTCACGTCTCGACATTCGACATTTTGATCAAAATGTCGAATGTCGAGACGTGACCCCTCCTTTTCCTCTGTTCATTGACTTCAAAAAACGGCTATTGTAAGATAGCTGAACCTAACTGCTTTTAGTGCAGTCATTTGCGTTGGAATTCTCAGAGAGAAAATGAAAAAAAACGAATCGAAAGACCCAGAAAATAAATCGGAAAAATTTCCCATACATTTTGATTTTGCTTCTTATGATAAGCAGATTTATAAAAAATGGATGGACTCCGATGCTTTTGCTGCACATCCGGACAGCAGAGAAAATTCCTATGTCATCATGATGCCCCTGCCTAATGTGACCGGCGCTCTGCATATGGGACATGCCATGGATAATGTTATGCAGGACCTCTTGATCCGCTGGCACAGAATGATGGGGGATAATTCCCTCTGGATGCCGGGCACTGACCATGCCGGGATAGCGACTCAAGCTGTCGTTGAAAAGAGGCTCTTTGAGCTGGAAAGAAAAACCCGGATTGATATTGGCCGCGAAGCCCTAGTGGAGAGAATCTGGGCATGGAAGGATGAATACCAGCAGCGGATCATCGAGCAGCTGCAGATTATCGGCAGTTCATGTGATTGGGGCCGTGTGCGTTTCACCATGGATGCCGTGTGTACAAGGGCTGTCAGGGAGGCTTTTTTCCGGCTGTTCCGTGACGGCTTGATTTTTCGTGGAGATCGTTTGGTCAACTGGGATTGTCAGCTCCAAACGGCTGTCAGTGATGATGAAATCATCTATGAAAAAATCCAGGGGCATTTCTGGCACATACGTTATCCGATTATCGATCCAAAACCGGGAGAGCCTGAGTTTGTCACCGTGGCGACGACGCGGCCTGAAACCATGTTGGGAGATACGGCTGTGGCCTGCCATCCCGATCCTGAAGGTGAACTGGACAGGCTTCTTCTTGAGCTGCCTGAGCGAATAAAGGCCGCCCCAAGAAAGGACAAGCTGCAGCTGGAAGAAACATTGGAGGGGATAAGAGCGAAAAAGAAAGATCTCCTCCCACATCTTCTTAAACTTAGAGAGATGGCTCAAAATGGCCGCAGGGTCCAGCTCCCGCTTTTAGAGAGAGCCATGCCTCTGATTCTTGATTCTTGGGCCAAGCCCGAACTCGGATCCGGCTGTGTCAAAATTACACCGGCTCACGATCCCAATGACTATGAGGTGTGGAACCGCCACAAACAAGAGATCGACATCATCAATATATTAAATCCGGACGGGACTCTCAATGACAATGCAGGCTCCTACAAAGGGCTGGACCGGTTTGTCGCACGCGAGAAAATTGTTTTGGACCTGGAAGCTCAAGGTTTAATGGAAACTATAGAGGATAGAGAAATAGAAATTGGCCATTCCGACCGTTCTAAAAGCCAGATTGAACCCTATCTTTCCAAACAGTGGTTTATCCATATGGGAGATATGGACGGGGGAATCCTCTGCGGTGCCGGAACCCGGAAAGAATTCCGTGCTCCAGGCCTAGCCCAGGCTGCTATCGACGCCATCGGCAGCGAGTACAAAACATCTTCAGGAAGAAGGTTGACGTTTTATCCCGACCACACTCGCTATGGAGGCACATACCGCAGTTGGCTCACAGAGAAAAGAGACTGGTGTATCAGCCGTCAGCTCTGGTGGGGCCACAGGATTCCCATATGGCATAAAAACTTTGCGGCTGATGAGATCAATGAAATCGCGGAGGCCTTGCCGCAAAGCGAACAGCTGCTGAGTTGGATAGCCGATTCTGATGGAAAGCTTTACACCCTCGAAGAGAGAGGAAAACTGGAAAAGACTAAAAGATATGATCTGCTCGTGTCTCTCAGAGATAAAACGGCCGAAGATAAATATGCCGCCCCACTTGAATCCCTTGGTTTAGAGCAAGATCCGGATGTGCTTGACACCTGGTTCAGCTCTTCTCTCTGGCCGTTCAGTACTTTAGGTTGGCCGGATCCGGCAACAGCCTTGGTGGACAAGGGACAAAGACCATTGGGTGCTGCCGAAGGCCAAAAAAACAGTTTGGAATACTATTATCCGGGTTCCTGTCTAGTCAC
>JAZFSR010000036.1:0-16238 GCA_036446295.1 Candidatus Aminicenantaceae bacterium | reverse complement strand
AACACAACCAGCGTCCGGGGATTTCTCCTGATATCTTCCAGAAGATTACAATCAGAGATGATGGGACAACAATTACGGTAGATGGCATTGTTGTTGAAATTGACGGCATTACACTCAAAATAGAAGGAAAAAATCAGGATAAGGAAATCGAATTTCTTCTCAGTAAAGGATCTTCGCGTAGATGATAAGTCCAGGTTCGGAGGACTTAAATGACCAAAATCGAATAAGGCCTTATGATAATGATTAATTCTATCCTTTATATAAGAATTGAGAATTTATCATTCTATTTTTTTAGTGCAGAATAAAGTTGCTATTTATCTTAGGGGGATATAAAATGATATATAAATATATCCATTTGGAGAAACGGGATATGAAACAACTTTTGGTCAAACTGTCAGACGAGGAATACCGAAATCTTGAAGAGTACTGTCTAAGCACAGGAAGAACAAAGAGTGCGGTCATTCGCCATCAAATTTCAAAGCTTAGGCAGGTATCTACCTCTAAGCTTCTTGAGCGAAGAATAAAACGCATTTCCCCCGGAAAGGGAAAGCTGCTGTCGGAATTGATAAGAGAGATGCGCACGTGAAGGTTTTTCTCGACACATCTGCTCTTGCAAAACGGTATGTGGAAGAACCGGGATCAAAGGAACTTGAAAATCTTTTTTTCACTTTGGTCAAAGAAGTGAGTGTTTCGACTCTTGCACTTCCTGAATTTAGTGCAGCCATCAGCAGAAAAGTCCGGAATAAGGAGCTTTCAGATGGAATGGCTGCAGAGGCGATAAACGAAATTGAGATGGACTGGAAAGGATTGTTTGCCAAAATCCCGCTTTTCGAAGATTTGGCGAAACAAGCGGCTTCATTGACGATCCGGTTTCCATTAAAAGGTGCAGATGCGGTTCATCTTGCATCGGCTGTGGGCAGTGGTGCTGATTTATTTATTGCGTCAGATCATCAGCTTCTTTATGCTGCTGAACAGATTGGCCTTCAGTCCTACAATCCGACAGCTGGTTTTTTCCAACCGAAAACAGATTAATTCTTTTCCACTATAGAGTAAAAAGTGCAATGAGAGTGTAAGCTACGGCACTCAAAACTGCCGCTGCGGTCGCCAAAGGCAGCTGAGTCAGAACATGGTCCATCAAATCCGTACCTGTCGCCAGAGATGAGAGGATGGTTGTGTCTGAAATGGGGGAACAGTTGTCCCCGTAAACTGAACCTCCAGTAACGGCCGCGAAACAGAGCAGTGTGAAAAACGGATCAGGGTTGATCGAATAAGCCAGAGGCATCGCTATCGGAAAGACAACAGCGTAAGTTCCCCACGATGTTCCTATGGAGAATGAAATAACCATGGTCACAAACAAGAGAATAGCCGGCAGTAAAAATGGAACAATCAACGAGCTGGTTGACCGTATGATAAAATTAGCTGTGCCCAATGCGCCTGAGACATTTCCAAGCGTGACGGCCAGGCCGAGGATTATGGCCCCTATTGTCACTCCTTTACATCCATTGACAAAACCCTCGAGAACGGTTTTCAGCTTCATGCCCTGATACATGGCTAAGGCCATGGCCGATAAAAGGGCCAGCACAAAGGCCTCGGAAACAAGGAGCTTTCCGAAAAAGATATAAGGGATCATGGCGACGGAAAGAAGCACTCCAATAGGGACAATAAAACCTGCGATCGAAGGTTTAAATCCTTCCGGTATCTTGATTTCTGAGAGTTCTTTAGAAATCAGCGGCTCTGATTTATCACGATTGAGTGCTCCTGTCGTCTTTGCGCGTTCCATGGCCTGTTTCATCTTTTTTCCATACCAGGGCATTTTTTCCCAGGCTACCAATAATGTAAAAAGAAGGGCGAACCAGGCATAAAAATTGAAAGGGATGGCCTTGAACAGAAACGCTTTGCTGATATCCAGATCCGCAAAAATAGGCGATGTCCCCACCACAAGACCCCCGATGTAAATGGGCCAGACATTAAAGGGAAGGACTGTCGCAACGGGAGATGCCGTGGAATCGATGATGTAGGAGAGTTCTTCATGGCTGACTTTTTTTTTGTCACTCAAGGGTCTGACCGTGGAGCCGGCCAGGATGGTGCTGATCGTTCCCCCTTGATGAAACAGCAGGCCCATAAGATAGGCAAAGAATTTGGTTGACCGGCGGTCTTTCGCAAATTTAGCGCCTGCCCATTCGGCGAAGTGTTGAGCGCCGCCGGTTTTTCCCCAAATGCCGATAAGACCTCCCAAACACCAGAGATAAACCAGGAGAATTTCACCATATTTTGCGCTTCCTATGGACGGAATCAAAAATTCCTGGATAATATTAAATTTTCCGCTGATGACACCCCCAATGACTATTCCTGCAAAGAGCGAGGGGATCACCTCTCGGGTGGCAAAACAGAGGATCAGCGCGGTCACCGCAGGAAAGAGGGACCATAGAGCAAAATCCTGCGTCGTTTCATTGATACTTATAAAGTCGGTGTTAGTGCGTAAAATTATAAGAGTGACAATGCCAACCAGGATAAGCAGCCATTTTGTCTTCCTATTCATGATTCACCTTTTCTTTAACAATATTGAATGAACATATCACACACAAAACGGTAAGGTCAAAAAAAATAATCAATGTTCTTCCTGTGATTTCAAAACTTATCATATTATGGTATTTTCATTAGAGCCTTTAAATTCATCAGGAGGAAAAATGAAAAATAGAGCGCTGATAATTATTTTTATTGCTGTCTTTTGCTTTTCTACGGCAATTGTCTTTTCTGCACAAGAGGAAAAGTATGAGGCTCTTCTAGGAACCTGGGATGTGGAAACCGAAAGCGGTGAGTACACGTTTACGTTTGTATTTTCCATGGACGGAGAAACCCTGAAAGGAACCTTCACAGGAAGTTCGGGAGATGCCGATATGGAAAACCTCTCCTTCGAAGACAATATGCTTAAATTCACTGTGGATATAGGCATGGTTATTGATTTTAGTGCGACTATCGAAGGAGACGCCCTGGAAGGTATGCTGTCTATGGAATACGGCGAGGCCAATATCTCTGGAAAAAAGAAAAAATAAAAGGCAGTTTTTTAAGTTTAGAGCACATCACGGCGGGTAATGTTCAACCCGCCCAGGAAAGAGATAACAACACTCCCAATTCCGATCATTAATAATTCTGTTAATATTGGTGAACTGTCTGAAAAAAATGTTTCGTTTTTAGTTTATGTTCTTTTAAGGATATCTCGATAGGAAGCTTGGTAGGTTCCATCGTCTGCCTTTATAAAATTCATGTTGGCTTGGATTCTTATGGCGGCCTTTTGGATAAAGAGGTTAGCGACTTTCTTTTTGCGTTCGGAATGGATCGCGTCCAGGCAGAGGAGGTAGCTGAGAATGGTATCAGCGGCTAGATCTACAAGGCGTCCGGCATGGAATTCCTGAAATTCACGGCTGTTCCTGCCTTTGACAAATGTGACTGAATCTTCGAGATGCTTTCTTAATTCCTGTGTTCTTGAGTAGAGTTCGGATACGGATGAAAAATCATTGTTTTCGTATTCATCAAGCCTGTCAAAGATGATTCCGGAGAAAATCCCTCCTATGGCGGCAACAACCTGAAGCTGGGTCGTGCCTTCATAGATACTGGTGATGCGGACATCACGGAAATGACGTTCCACATTGAACTCAGTAGTGAATCCCACCCCTCCGTGGATCTGAATCGCGTCATAGCAGACTTTATTTGCCATTTCGGTCGTATAGGCTTTTGTGATAGGCGTGAAGAGAGAGGCATATTTGCTATATAAAGAGGTTTCCGCTTTCAGCTCATTCTTTCTTTCCGGATGGTTTTTTACGGCCTCTTCCAGACCTTCTTTGATATCGACGATTCGGGAAGTCTCGTAGAGGAGGGAACGTCCGGCTTCGATAGATGTTTTCATATCGGTCAGCATTTCGTACACGGCGCTGAAATCACGAATTGGGCGATTAAACTGAATTCTTTCTTCTGCGTATTTATCGGATTCCCGGAAAGCGGCTTCGGCAATCCCAAGGGCCTGGGCCGATATGCCCAACCGGGCCCCATTCATGAGGGACATGGTGTACCGGATGAGCCCTAATTTTCGTTTACCTAGAAGCTCCGCTTCGGCATTGTTGAACTGAAGCTCGCATGTAGGGGCGCCATGAATACCGAGTTTATTTTCGATGCGCCGGATGCGCATATTTTTATCTCTCTCATAGATGAAGAGAGAAATACCGCGACCTCCTGAGATCTCTTCTTCTGATCGGGCCATGACAAGAGATACATCGCCGTTTCCGTTTGTGATAAAACGCTTGACTCCATTGAGCAGCCATTGGCCGTTGTCTCCCTGACGGGCTTTGAGAGAAATGCCCTGGAGGTCCGATCCGGCATCGGGTTCAGTCAGGGCCATAGATCCGGAGACTTCCCCTGAACAGAAGCGGGGAAGAAAGCGCCGGTGCTGATCTTCAGAGCCGTATTTATAGATCGTTGCTGAAATCTCCTGGAGTCCGAACAGGTTCGTCAATCCGGCATCACCGCGGGCTATTATTTCTATAGCTGCCGAATAAACGGTTTTGGGCATGTTTATTCCACCAAACCGGCGGGGGAGAGTGAAACCGAGAAGATCGGCCTTTTTGAGTCTTTCAAGTGCCTCGGTCGTCCCTTTGGCATAGGTCACCGTTCCGTTTTCGAAATGGACGCTTTCGACATCCACGTCTGCGGCACGGGGCGCGATAAATTCTCCTGCGATGTCGCCTGTGATATCCAAAATCCGCAAATAATTATCTAAGGCATCTTCTCGATTCACCGGTGCTTCGGGGAATTTCCCCTTTTCGCTGAAATTGTCCTCTTTGAGATCTATAATTCGAGACAGATCCATATTCTGGAAATGGAACAGGATATCCGGGTTGTCTTTATAGAAATTGGACATTAAATTTCTCCTAAGCTCTGGCTCTATAGGCCTTTATGAATTTGGGGATAATGCTTTCGATTTTTCCCACAATTCCATAATGGGCGATCTCAAAAATGGGTGCTGCGGGATCGCTGTTGATGGCAATGATTCTTCTGGATTCTGACATGCCGGCGCGGTGCTGGATCTGTCCGGAAATACCGCAGGCGATATAGAGGTTGGGTCTTATGGTTGTTCCTGTTTGGCCCACCTGATGATCTTTAATCATCAGTCCGGAATCGACTGCGGCCCGGGAGGCTCCCAGTTCCGCTCCAATGGTTTTAGCCAAGTCTTTAACCAGATCAAATGCCCCAGGAGACGTCGCTCCCATCCCTGCTGAAACAACGATCTGGGCGGACTTGAGGTCAACAGATTTCTGCTCACTCATGACTTCAATCACTTCCGTGATAAAATCATCATCGGAAAATATGTAGTTTTCTCGGATGAATTCGATTTTTTTTGTTGTATCCGGAACGCTCATCTTCATGACCCCCTCACGGACTGTGGCCATACTCGGCCGGCTTTCCGGTGAGGCAATGGTCGCAATAATGTTCCCGCCGAATGCGGGACGGATCTGAAGGAGTGTGTTTGTATACGTTTTGCCGTTAAGAGTATGTTCTCCAATTTGCAGTGAGGTGCAGTCGGCAGTCAATCCGCATCGGAGCTCCGAGGCGACTCTGGGTGCAATGTCTCTTCCTGTTGTTGTGGCGCCGAAGAGGACGATCTGAGGTCGATGTTTTTTGATGACATGGGCGACGGCTTTGGCATAGGGAGTTGACGTGACCGAAGCGAGTCTTTCGTCATCGACCGCAAAGACAGTCCTGCAGCCAAAGTGGGCGCATATATCAAGCTCTTTTCCCAGGTTGTGACCTACGGCGATCCCTTCTATAGGAACACCAAGTTGTTCCGCAAGCTTGGCTGCTTTACAGATCAGTTCCAGGCTAACGTCGGCTATACCCCTGTCATTGTACTCTATAAAAACCATGACGCTTTTTTTGCTCATTGGGGTTCCTATCCTAAAATGTGTTCCTTAATTAGTTCATGGACAAGATGTCCAATATCTTCTTCCGTATCTGCTATTTGTTTTGTATCGGCGGCGGTGAGAACGACATTTTCGATCTTTTTGACTCGAGTAGGAGATCCTTCGATCCCACAGTATTTTGGATTGGCATTCACCGAGGCCACATTCCATTCTTTGATATGGCTGAGGACTTCGGGTGCAGAGTCCTGAATGTAGGTCTCATCATAAGATTCGTCTCTGAGACACTCGATATTTTTATAGGTCATGACTTTTTTTGCTGATGGGGGGCGGGGATCATTTGCTTCTGAAGTCACTGTGAGAAGAACAGGCAGGCGGCTTTTTACTATTTCAGATCCTCCATCCAGTGACCGTTTCACAGTTATTGATTCTGTATTAATATCAAAAATTTCCGAAACGCAAGTCAGTTGGTCGATCTTTAATTTTTCTGCAATCTGAGGGCCGACCTGGGCCGTATCGCCATCAATGGCTTGTCTACCGCACAAAATGAGATCGTAAGTACCGATCTTTTCAATCGCACATTTTAAGGCATAGGAAGTGGCCAGAGTGTCTGCCCCTGCGAATTGTCGGTCGGAAAGAAGAATGACATCGTCAGCGCCTCTATACAGGCAGTCTTTAAGGACTTCGATGGCTTTGGGAGGGCCCATTGTGATTACCGTGACGTGTCCACCATGCAAATCTTTGATCTTTAGGGCTTCTTCCAGAGCGTTCAGATCCTCAGGATTGAAAATAGCCGGGAGAGCGGACCTGTTGACCGTGCCATCAGGCTTCATGGCATCTTCATTGACATTGTGTGTATCAGGCACCTGCTTGACGGTTACAATCATATTTAGACTCATAGATCATGTCTCCGTTTTCATAGATGTGTTAAAGTCAACGAGTGCTGGATTCAGCCAGTTCGAACTGCTTTCTGCTCTCTTTTTCGAGTGGATATATTAATACTATGTTTTAAGTATCGTATTTTAGCATTTCAAAAAAAGAAAGTCTGTAAAAATTTCATGCAAATTTTTTGGGCAAAGAGACATCCAACATTCTGGAGTTGAACCAAATTTTTTCCTGTGATATAAGCACATTAGATTTATACAGGGATGGATTTTTTGAGCGAAAGAAAAATAAATATTTTAGTCAACGAGCGGGAGTCTTCTGTTCCCCATTCATCGACAGTGGGGCATGTACGGGATTCTATAAAGCCGGATGCGGATGTGCTGATTGTCAATGGTTTTCCTGCAGAAGAAGATGTTGTATTAAAGGGTGGAGACCGGTTGGTTCTCATCAAACGCGGAGAAATTCCTGCGGCTGGTGAACTGGAAGCTCTTCTGATAGCTCGCCACACTCCCGGCATCTATGACAAAATAAAGAAGGCCACAGTTGGGGTAGCCGGCCTTGGGGGACTGGGATCGGCCGTGGCTGTTGCCCTTACACGGATGGGATTGGGGACTCTTATCCTTGTGGATTACGATGTTGTCGAACCAAGCAATCTGAACCGCCAGCAGTTCCCCATCGACCAGATCGGCATACCTAAAACTGAAGCGATAAAGACAATTCTGGCAAAAATTAATCCCTATGTCCAGATCAAAGCCTTTCGAGAAGTTCTGAATAGTGACAATGTACCAGAGCTTTTTAAGTCGGTGGATGTTTTAGTGGAATGCTTCGATCGTGCTGAAGAGAAGAAGATGCTCCTGGAGACGGCTGCGGAATGTCTGCCTGATACCTTTATTATAGGTGCCTCCGGTTTAGCCGGTTATGGGGACAGCAACAGCATCAAAACCTGGCGTCTAAATGAAAGGATCTTTGTTGTTGGAGACCTGGAAAAAGCCGCCGAATCCGGGCAGGGTTTGATGGCCCCCAGAGTAGGAATTGCCGCTCATCACCAGGCCAATCTTGTCATCAGTTTGCTCATCGATCCCGTCAAAACGGTCTCTCAAATTCCGGATGTCTCTTAAGAGAAACAAGTTGGAGAAGAGGTTTAAAAAAACGTTTAAAATCAATGCTCTGTTTTTTATGGTCATTTTGTGTTCAATCTTTTTGATCTCGAATTCCTGCTCCAGGCACAGGCTGTTTTACCTTCTTTTTCAGATAACCCGGGACCAAGAATGGATGGACTGGGTCGAAATGGGGGCCAAAGCCATAATGGAGAGTGGAGTACCTGAGCAGGAAGTTGAAGGCTTCTGGAACAATGTCGGTGTATGCTGCGGCTCGGCGGGAGTGGCTGATTTTTTTTCAGTCTCTATGGCCTGACGCAAAAGAAAGACTATCTCGATTTTGCCCGGCATCTCACTAACGATCTCTTGTCCAAATCAACACATACAGACAGAGGGATAAAATGGGTCCAAGCCGAACACCGTGTCCGTCCAGAATTCCTCCAGGGTTGTCTATTTTTTCTGCACAGGGATCCAGATCTCGGCGCGAAGCGTAGCCGGATCGATGTCGGGTGAGGGCATGTCCATGTATTTTTCCAGCATGGGTCCTACCTGCTCATAACCGTTAGTTTCCATCCATTCGAAAATTCTGATGTAGGTTTCGCCTGTATTTTCATAAGGGCCTGTGTGTATTGCCGAAGCCACCTGCTCGAATGACCACACCTTTTTTTCCAGAGGTTTGAGAGGGCTCACTTGGGCAGTGCAGGGAAATCCTATCTCCCATTCCAAGTTTTCCGGGGCTACCACTTGGGGATCGCTGTAGTACACTCCGATCATGGCGCTGCCCGGGAAAATATTCTGACTCTGCATGACGGGGAAAAGCTGGCTGATGACGTTTTCGATTTCCGTAAAAGGTCCCACATGGTGGATGCAGCAGTAGGCAAAAGGCTGAACTGTTTTTATTTCGACTCCTGTCTCATCGAAAGCTGTCGCGGCGGGAAGAGCAAAGATCAGTACTGAAGTCAGAAGAACGAATGTTAATAAAAAATTGGCTCTTTTCATGGGATTCTCCTTTTATCTGTTAGGATATAGATGATACCACCAATCCGATTCTCTCTTCAACCAGCGGTCAAACCAGGCAATAATGGTCTTAGTCCAGAGGATTCTTTTATTGTAAGCCAAGATGTGATGGTCTTGGTCATTAATCTGGATATATTCCACTTCCCTTCCGAGCAGTTTGAGAGCCGTAAAGAGCTGCGTGCTTTCGCCCGGAGGGACATTGGTGTCAGAAGTGCCGTGCAGGAGAAGTAGAGGAGTTGAGATCTTGTCCGCATTAAACAGCGCACTCTGGTTGATGTAGATGTCCTTTCTATTCCAGGGAAAGCTGTTGGCTGCGGCGAAGGCGCTGTAAGAATAGCCCCAGAAACCTTCTCCCCAGTAACTGGAGATGGAACTGATACCGGCATGAGCCACTGCAGCTGTGAAAATATTTGTTCTTGTCTGAAGCAGCATGGTCATGAATCCGCCGTATGATGCGCCGATGCACCCCAATCGATTGGAATCGATAAACGAATGCGCTGACAGAAATTGAGTGACACAGTGAATGATCTCATCAGCTACCGTCAGCCCCCAGTCGTTGACATGAGCCGCGGAAAAATTCTGGCCGAAACCCGTGGCTCCACTTGGCTGAAGGACATAGATGATATACCCCCGGGCTGCCCAGACATTTTTGGGGTAGCGGCCTCCAAAGTCCCGAATAACAGGGGATGTGCCACCGTAATAGTAGACGATACAGGGATATTTTTTACCGGGTGAAAAATCCGGTGGAAAGTACACTCGTCCCTCGATTTCTATACCGTTTTTGTTTTTGCATGTCCAGCGCTTAACATCTCCAAACGAAACGTTGGAAAAATCTTCCTTTCCCGGATCGAGGAGAAGACGGGACTCTCTTGTCTTCAAGTCGATTACAAATGATTTTGGAGGAACCGCTGCGCTTGAACCCGTGTACACAGCCACCGGTTTTTCTCTAGCCAGGCTAAAGGTTTCGAGAACTTCCACGCCACACTCGATATATTCAAATTCTTTTGTGAGGAGATTATACCTGAATAAATGCCTGAAAGAGCGGTCGGTTGTGACAAAATAAATGCAGTTTTCCGTTTGACTCCACAGGGCCTGGTTTATGGCCGGGTCGAAATTTTTTGAGATGGGCTCGATACTGTTTGTAGCCAGGTCGAAAAGATAGGCCTGGGTGTCATATTCATTAGGAACAGTATCCCTGGGGAGATTGATTCCTTGTGAACCGAAAAGCGACGGTCCACCGAGAAATAGAAGCCGTTGTCCATCAGGGCTCCACTGGACTCCGTTAAACCAGCGTCCCTCCCAGAGCAGGCTGGGCTTAAGAGTCTTAAGGTCAAGGACATAAATCTCTGTTTTTGAGTAGGGCCGTTCTGAGTAGTCCTCGACTGTCCGTGTAAAGAGAAGTGCTTGTCCATCGGGGCTGATGCCGTTAAGCACTGTTGTGAGCTGTCCGGAAGTCAATTTCTGTCGAGTTCCTGAGGCTAGGATGATTTTATAGAGAAAACTTCTGTCCCGCCATCCGGGCTGCCTATCGGACATGTTTATGATTCTTTTGACTCCAGGGCGGTCTTCGACTCCCTGTTCATTTATGGAATAAATGAGATACGTTTCATCTGGAGACCAAGAGTGGGGTCCAAGGTCCCTGATGTTCCTTAGAAGTGGTTTGGATTGGCCGGTGTCGATATCGGCAATCCAGATCGTGCCTCGGGAATTGTCTCTGGTGGTGTAAGAGAATTTATTTCCGGTTGATGCCCAGTTGATACTGGAGATGCGGGTTCCTCCTCTATAGGTCTGAAATAATTCCCTGTTTTCTGTTCGGTAGAGTTCTATCCAGGACTCTGCAGATTCGTTGGGTGGTTGTGTTTCACGGAAAGAGACAGCGGCCAGGCTTCCGTCTGGAGAGATGGACACATTGGTAACTTTTGGGCCATCGAGGAGATGGGAGATGGTCATGCGTTGTTTTGGAGAGAGAGTGATTTTAGGCCGGGGGTTTTCTATCCTGTCCGTGTAATTCAGAGAAGCCCGCAGTTCCCAGGAGGAATTTTCATTTTTTTTATAGACGGATTTGATGAGAAGGAGATGGACTCCGGTTTCCAGGTTTATGTTGATTTTAATTTTTTCTACTGCGGTCGTATTGTATTCTATCTTTGTCTGAATGCGCCTTCCATCTAGATAAACGCGGAAAGGCTGTCGGCTTGCAATGCGAATCTGTCCCTTTGTAAATTTTTCAATATCAATATAAACGGCCAGGTAGGCTGAAGCCGGACCTTCAGAGTCATATTCCACTTTTATTTTTTGATCTCTTGCCTGAATGGTTTGCCACACAGCTGTGGCACCATCATGCCACGTGAATGTGCCGTCGACTTGAGGTTTCATTTTTTTGATATCGACTTCATTGAATCTGAGAAAATCTTCGAGATCGAATTCGTTATTCTTGGAATCATGGAAAGCGGGCAGCGGCGTCGGAAATGGACCTAGTTTGAGCCAGGATGAAATGGAAATTTCTTTGTCTGCAATAGGATTGGACTGTTGGCTTGCGGCAGATAGGGTGATCATCTGGAAAGCCATCAGGAGCGCGATATTATAGAATCTGAATCCATTCCATTTCATTTTGTACCTCATTTCAGATTATCTTCTACAAAAAGACTCAATCGACTTTATCAATTATATAAGGTGTACGAAGAATTGTAAAAAACTGTTTAGTACGATTGTACGATTCTTTGCGAAATCGAACTGAGATTCTATTTGTTTTTTACGTATTTATCGAACCACTCGATCATTTCGGCCAGCACATGGAGAACAGACTCTTTAGCGCGGTAGCCATGGCTTTCGTTGGGCAGCATAACCAGTCGGGCCGTGGCTCCATGACCTTTGAGAGCATGAAATAGACGCCGTGATTGAATAGGGAACGTTCCGGAATTGTTGTCGGCTTCACCATGAATAAGGAGGATCGGTTCATTGATCTTGTGGGCGTGCATGAATGGAGAAACTCTGAAGTATATCTCGGGAGCCTGCCAGAGTGTGCGGCGTTCGCTCTGAAATCCGAACGGTGTCAATGTTCTGTTATAGGCGCCGCTTCTCGCAACACCGGCTGCAAAAAGGTCACTGTGAGCCAGGAGATTGGCTGTCATAAAGGCGCCGTAGCTGTGTCCTCCGACGCCGACTCTTTTTGGATCGATAATCCCCATGGCATCGAGTTTGTCTATAGCGGCTTTTGACGCGGCCACAATCTGTTCGACAAAAGTGTCGTTCATGGTTTTAGGATCGCCCAGAACCGGCATTTGTGCACCGTCGAGAAGCGCATAGCCCTGTGTGACAAAGAAGAGCTGTGATGTGCTTCTAAAAAAAGTAAACCTGTAGGCCGAGCCTCTAATCTGTCCGGCCAGTTTGGGATCGTTGTATTCGCGCGGGTAGGCCCAGATGACAAGAGGTAGTCGTTCTCCTTCCTTGTAATCCGGAGGGAGGTAGAGCGTGCCGTAGAGGGGGAGCCCGTCTGCCCGTTCGTATTTGATCATCTCTTTTTTCATCCCTGTCATTTGAGGAGCCGGGTCTTTATAGTCTGTCAGCGGTGTCCTCTTTTTTGTCTTGAGTGTATAAATGTAGTAATTGGGAGGTTCTGTTTTGGACTCGTAGGACGTGATGATGTCCTTCCGGGAATCACCGAGAAAATCCAGAAAGCGCTCGTAGTTTTCGCCTTCGCACTGGAACAGGCGTTCTTTCTTCATTGTTTTGAGGTTGAGTTTATCCAGAAATGGAAAGTCTCCTTTTGGTGAGGACCCGCTGCCGGCGAGATAAATCGAGTCCTTGTCCTGAAGAATCAATGACTCTCCCGATGCGGTAGACGTTCTGATCGGTGAACCGGGATTGTTATACGAGTCCTGTGTGCTGAGATCGAACAGTTTTTTAGGTTCAAAGCTGGGATCATCAACATTAACCAGATATGTGGTCCTCCACCTTCGTTTCCAATCCCGTTCGGAGAGGAAGCCCATGCCTGGTGTCTGGAGCCAACTGATACCGGAGTATCTGTTTTTGGTCTTAAGGACTTCTTTTGCTTCTTCGGTAAAAGGTGCGGAGAGAGTCATAAGTTTATCCCGGAATGGAACTTCGTTCTCGGGATCTCCTCCGTCAAGGGCTTCTACCCAGATGAGGGTGGATGGTTTAAGCGGCTGCCAGTTGACTGACCTCAAGCCTGTAGAGACACCGCTTAGAGGAATCTGATCAGCCAGAGGAAAATCTCCTAGAAGATGGACTAGTTTTCCATTCCTGTCCCATATTTCCAGTGTGTGCGGAAAACTCCTGTAAGTGAAAAGGTAGGAATACGGCTTTTTGATTTTGTTGACGATGAGGAGCTTCCCATCAGGAGAGGAGTTTTCAGAGAGATATATACCGGGTGTTCCGATCTTGCGGGAGTTTCCGGTGGCGACATCGATCTCCATTATCTGAGATGTTGCATAGTAATCGAAGAGAGCCACATCGTGAGGTGATTTAAGAAGATCCTGATAGGTCCTGACCTTTGAGGCTCTTCCGCTGTGTTCCTGCACATTTGGCCCCTTGGGGACGGCCGATTTTTCTGGTGGATTACCTCGGCCTTCGACGACAGTATGTACGAAAAGATGCGTGCTCCCCGGGAGCCATGCAAAACCCGAACTGACGGCAGCATTGATGACCGGTCCCGTGAGGGCCTTGGCCTTTCCTGTTTGGGTATCGACAACCCAGAGCTCGATCCCGCTGTCCACATAGCGAAGCAAAGCCAGCCATTGGCCGTCATAGGACCACCGTGTGGATGAAAATTTTATGTCAGCGGGAAGAGCAACTTTTGTTTCCGTACCATCTTTAATGGATTTGATAGTCAGCCCTGTATTGAACGTGGTGACCTGGCGGCTGTTGTATTTTGGTAAAATCCTGATTCCGGCGATCCTCAGCAGCGGCTGGGACATGTATTCGATGGAGGGCATGGACTCCGATACAGTAAGAGACATAAACTCCCCTGTAGGGCTAAAGCTGGCTCTTGGTGTTCGGGGTGTCGTGACGATGTCCAAAATATTTTTTGGCGGAATTTTGTAGGGTTCTTGAGAGAATACAATCCCTGTTAAAAAGATAAAAACTAAAAGAGTCAAAGCCGATTTTTTAAACATTTTTCCCCTCCTAAAAAGATATATCTCCATAGCCCAAACAATATAACCAAATCCCTTTCCAATTGCAATTAGCCTGGGGCCTGGCCTTCATAACTTGACTTATTTTAGAATCCAAATATTATTTTGGTAAATCAGTCTATCCTCGTAGCGGGCAAATTGAGCCCTTCGATGACGATGTACATGATATTGATTTGACCTGATTCATCTGCCTCGAACCTGAAACGGGTGTTGTCGTTATTTACCATGAAGAAAACGTTAGATATAGGCAGCAACTCCGTCCACTCGGTGCCATCGGTAGTGATCCATAGAGCCCTATCCCTCAACTCCACCGTGATCGTCGTTTCCCCCTGAAAGTTGAACTTGCCTTCATAGGTCCGCAAAACATCGGTAGAGACTTCAACGATAACCGGTTCCGGAGGTGGGGTGTAATCCATATTGGGGTTATACTCTGGATAACCGAGCCATGTGAAGGGAGAATCGGTATCGCCGATGGCTGCCTCTACAAGCTCATCGGCCACACTCTCGAAATTGTCGCTGTTGCACAACAGCACAAGTCCAATTCCCGCATCTACATGTGTGACAGTATAATTCTGGTAGCCAAAATCGTTGCCGGTATGGAAGATAGCTTGGCCTTTTTCGGTGGCAAACCGTCCAAAACCAAGACTCCATCCCAGATCGATATTGGTGTAATCGTTGGTGTTTTCGAACGAGCGTGGACCAAACATCCGTTGCGATGTGATGCTGATCTGTTTCTCGAACATGGCATCAACCAGCGGTACTCTCCGTCCATCGGATGCCAGAAGCGCGGTGATAAACCGTGCATAATCCGTGGCGGTGGTCTGCATCGACCCGGCTGCATCCGGCTTTGTGCGTTTGCCTTTACTTCTGGATCGGGCATAGCGATCATGAGGGGAGGCATAATTTTCATCGTAGGAATTCTGCCAGACATAGCTCGTCCGGGTCATCTCCAACGGTTGAAAAATTCTCTCCTGTGCCAACGTCTCAAGATTCTTACTGGTGATCTGCTCTACGACACTTTGTAACAGGGCAATTCCTTCCCCGGAATATCCGAATCTTGAACCCGGTTCCGACAGAAATGCCAGTTTGTTGTCCTGGGTGAGGAATCGCCAGTTTGGGAATCCGGTGGTGTGACTGAGTACCATGCGAGCGGTGATCAGTTTATACCGATCATCGCCTCGGAGATCGCTGTAATGGGGATTGTCAGGTAATGGCTCTGGCAGGTAATCCTGGAGAGGGGTGTCCAGATCGATGATGCCGTCGTCCGCCAGAAGCATCACCAAATACGCAAAGATCGTTTTGCTTAACGATGCCGCTCCCATGATGGTCTCGGTGTCTATTGTCAGGGGTGTGTCATTACTCCTGAGGCCAAAACCCTTGGTATAGACAATTTTATTATCATTGATGATGGCCATGGAAAGACCCGGTATGTAGGCTTTCTCCATGATGCCGGTGATCATCTCTTCCATTTGGGCAACCTGAATCGATTTTCCATCCAAGCTGGTGAGAATTGCACCCTCTGACTTGCAGGAGATGGTGCTGCAACTCCACAAGATCAATATGAAGAGTGCAAACTGCATTCCTTTCCTAAACATCTTGTTTTTCATTTCCGACTCCTGATTTTTTTTAGACTACATAGAAAAGAACTCCGAATTGCTGCTGTGAAAATAAAAGACGACCAAGCGACCGGCAATATAAAGAATTCCAGTGACAACTAAAAGGCCGTAGAGAGTGAGAAAAATTGTCTGTAATAGAGACTCTTTTTTTGATGAATCCAGAGGAAAAAAGAGGTCGAAGATAGTCTTTCCAAAAAAGATAAGCATAATGGCAATTCCAATAACCGTCCTGTAGAAAAATGTTTTAGTATCCCAGGATTCGAGTGAACTTGTCGCCAGTATCGGATAAAGAAGCCAGATCGTAAAGGCCCAAACGACTACAAAGAGAGAGATATCGAAAATTTTTTTCGCAGAGATGCGGCGTGATTTAATCATTCCTGTATGTTTTGACGAATTTCACCTCTATTTCTTCCCTGTGGATTTTTAAAATTGTTTTTCTTTGACAATTTCAATTTCTCGAAGATATAATCGTTGACGCCTTGGAATATCGAAAAATCCATTCTTGAATACACGGAGGAGGAATCATGAGTAAAGGGAAATTTTCATCCTTTGTAATAATTCTTT
>JAZFSR010000035.1:0-2055 GCA_036446295.1 Candidatus Aminicenantaceae bacterium | reverse complement strand
TTAAAAAAGTACTATTCTAAATTTTAAGGAAAAAACCATGATCAATCGAAAAAGATCACAATTTTTCATGAAGCCATTTCAATTTCTGACCGGGCTTTTTATTGGGATAATTGCAGCCGGGCTTGTCCCTGGGCCTGTTTTAGGACAGGACTCGCCCATAAAGGAATTCAGCCTGCAGGCTGCTCAGGAATTTGCAGTCACAAACAGTTATGACAGCAAAAGATCTTTACTCGACATTCAGACCGCACAAAAACAGATGAGGGAAACACTGGCCATAGGACTTCCCCAGGTTGAATCCACAATTGGCTACATCAATAACCTCAAATTGGCCACTATCCTTATCCCCAATTTCTTCGAGGGAAAATTCGATGAAATGATCGCTGTCCAATTTGGCACACAACACAACACAAATATCAATTTTACAGTAAGCCAGCTTCTCTTTAACGGCAGCTATTTCGTCGGGATTCAGGCTGCTAAAATCTACAAACAGCTTGCCAATCAAAATCACGAACGCACAAAGCTGAATGTGCTGGAAACGGTCACCAACACCTACTATCTAATTTTAGTAGCAGAGGAGAGTGAGAGAATTCTCAGCTCGAATCTTTCCAACCTGGAAAAAACCCATTATGAGATCAACGAACTCTATAAAGAAGGTTTTGTTGCTGAGACAGATGCCGACCAAGTTCAGATTTCGGTGACAAGTCTAAAGAATTCTCTGCAAACAATCAAAAGACAGAAGGTAGTAGCTTTGAAGCTGTTAAAATTTCAGATGGGTCTGGATCTGAATGAAGAAATTATGCTCACGGACAAGCTCGATGGAATTTTAGATACTATTGACATGGACACTCTGCGCAATACAGGATTTAACCTAGAAGACAACATCGATTACAATCTGCTCAAAACACAGGAAAAGCTGTCGGAGATGGATTTAAAGAATGAAAAGATGAAATATCTGCCAACGGTCGCGGCTTTTTATAATTTTCGATTGGATGCCCAGCGGAATTCTTTCAATTTTTTCAGCTCTGATGAAAAATGGTATGAAACCCAGTTACTGGGAATCAATGTAAACATCCCCATCTTTAAAAGCGGATCCCAGAAATCCCGGATTCAGAAAGCGGCCATTGCCGTTGAACAGGCCAAAAATACCAAGCAGCAGGCCGCTGAAGGGCTGTCTCTTGAGGCGGCCAGCGCCAGGTCGGATCTGGATTCAGCATACGAAAATTACATAAATACGCAAGCCAACATGAAATTATCCAATAAAGTTTATGCTGTGACCCTGGTTAAATACAAGGAAGGGGTGACATCCAGCATGGATTTGACTCAAGCCCATAGCACATTTCTCATCGCTCAATCTGAGTTCATACAAGCCATGTCCAGTCTCCTCACGGCAAAAAACAAATTGGACAGATTGAACAGTAATTATTAAAGTATTTAAGCAAAGGACAAAACATCATGAAAAAAGGAAAATATTTAGCTCTCCTGGGAATCGGTTTAGTGCTGGCTGCCTGCGGCCCTCCCGGCGAAGAAGCAAAGCTGGCCCGCATGGAAAAGCAGAGAGATGCACTGAAAGAAAAAATCGTTGCATTAAAAGCCGAAATTGCCTCGAAGGCCCAGCCGTATCAAAAACCCGAAAAAATCACGGATGCCCGGATTTTTCTCCTGGAAAAAGAACTGTTTCAGCATTTTATCCAGGTTCAGGGCATGATCGAATCGGACAATAACATTCTGGTCGCTCCCATGGCTTCCGGAATTGTCAAAAAAATCCATACTTCGGCTGGCGAAAAAGTCACCAAGGGACAGCTCCTTGCCGAGCTGGACGGGTCAATTTTAGAAAGCAGCATTGCGGAAGTGGAAAACGGTTTGAAGCTGGCCGAGACGATTTTTGAAAGACAGCAGAGGTTATGGGACAAAAAAATCGGCAGCGAGATCGAATTTCTTCAGGCCAAAACAAACAAGGAAGGCATGGAAAAAAGACTGGCCACCTTGAAAGAGCAGTATAAACTCACAAAAGTTTTCGCTCCTATCTCCGGAACTGTTGACGAGGTTTTTATCAAG
>JAZFSR010000034.1:0-3288 GCA_036446295.1 Candidatus Aminicenantaceae bacterium | reverse complement strand
CACGACAACAACCGGGATATGATCACCATGTCACAGCCCGAGATGCAGAACATCACCAATACCTTTTTCGAATGGTATCCGGTTGTGCTCCAGGACAATCATGAAACCGGAAACCTTTTCTATGTTTCTTCAGCCAATGGTCCCTCCAACTTCCCTCCGAGCCTGGGAAGCGAAGCCACGATGATTGCCTGGTTTGAAGTGGCACAGATGACCGGCTACGGCATGCCTGGTGTTTACACCCATGCCTTTGGAAACACCATGTGGAGTCCTAACTTTATGGCCTCCATCGCCTCCAACCACAACGCCGTTTTCCATTTTTATGAAACAGAAGGCAATTCCATTGCAAACACCATGGAACGGGAGATTTCCCCAAACCAGAACAAACCTCAGTGGTACAGGCCTCTTCCGCCCCCGGACAAATTTCTATGGTCGATGAGGAATAATCTCAACTACCAGATTACCGGCGATCTCCTTGCCTGGTATACCGTGGCCTCCAACAGGGATTCTTTCCTCAAGAATTTCTGGAAAAGGGGGCTCCATTCTTACAATAAAGGTAAGAACGAACCTCCCTATGCCTATATCATTCCGGCCAATCAAAAGGATCCCTTGGATATGTCTTTTCTTGTCAATGTCCTGCTGAAACAGAGGATCGAGGTTCATCGGTCCAAAAAAGACTTTGAGCTGGAAGAAGGACAGTTTCCCAAAGGATCTTTCGTAATCAGGATGGATCAACCCTATGGGAACCTCGTAAAAAACCTCCTGGGCATCCAAAAATACCCCACAGATCCGGGAACAACACGAGTTTATGACGATGCAGGATGGACCCTTGGACTGAACATGGATGTAAAAACAGTTAAGGTTATGGACAAGGCTGTTTTCGAAATCCCTTTGGATCCCGTTACCTCTCCAGTCAAACCGATCGGTAAAATCACCGGGAAGAAGGCCTCTAAGGCATTTGTCATAAATAACGGAACCATCAACGGCCTCATCACGGCCAGATTCCGGCTGAAGGATTTTCATGTTCTGGCGGCAGAAGCTCCTTTTAAAATCAAAGAGAGGAGCTTTGATGCCGGGTCCATGATCATCCCGGTGTCCGGAAATCCGGATGATCTTTTTAAGGCCGTAGAATCAATGGCGGGTGAGATAGGACTCGAAGTAGTCAGCACATCCACTATGCCAGATGTCGAAACACATGACTTGGACATTCCTCGTATCGCCATATTACACACGTGGCAAAGCACCCAGGATGACGGCTGGGTGCGCTATGCGTTTGACCAGTTGGACATACCCTACGATTACATTGACAAAGACGACGTGAAGACAGGGCACCTCAAAAATAAATACGATGTCATTGTGTTCAGCAACTGTAGAGGGAGGAGCGGTTCGGATATAGTAAATGGGATCGATCCGGCTCACCGTGGACCCCTGGCCTTTGTCAAATCCGAGGAATTTCCACACCTGGGCACACCTGCTGCCAGCGAAGACATAACCGGCGGAATGGGAATCGAGGGTGTGGTCAATCTCCGGGACTTCGTGAAAAACGGAGGCCTAATGATTACCCTCCAAAATCCCGTACGGATTTTCATCGATTTTGGTTTAGTCAGGGGACTCAGGATTGCCGGCCAGAGTCCTGGATTTGCCAATCCCGGCTCGATTCTCAAGGGAGAGGTCGCTAACAGCCAACACCCGGCAGTTTATGGATACGGCAAGGAACCCTCTCTTTACCGCAGGCATTCCGGCCCTTTGATTTCCCTTTCCGAAGAATTGGAGGATCATGTCGTTGTCAAATATGCCAGCGAGGGGAAAATCTGTTTGAGCGGGATGGTCCAGAATGAAAAAGACTTACAGGGTAAGGCGGCGATTATCGACATGCCGCTGGGTAAGGGGCACATCATGATGTTTACATTCAATCCTTTTTGGAGGGACACCAACCACGGGAATTACATGTTCGTGTTCAACTCAATCATGAACTTCAATGACCTTGATGCGGGCAAAGCCAAAGCAGAAGAAAAGTAATCAACCGCGGCTATACTTTTTCAAATACCAACCTGAAGTGGTCCATGATCTCTTTTTCAAAACACACCCGGTTAGGGCTTATCCTGAATATAGCGACTTGATGTCTGAATTCTTTATCGGTTAAAAATTTAGGAACAAGGGAGAGGTACAGCCAATACTTTTTCAGATTAAACTTTCTGAACTTCTTTCTCCATTGGCCGATTGTCTCTATATAATCTTGCCTTCCGCTGCTTTGAGAAATTAATTTAAAAAAAGGTTCGGCGTTTCTTATGACCATTTCAGGGCCGTACGGGAGCCATGAACCGGGGAATTCTTTAACCAGCAATGCGCACACATAAGCGGCAGATCCCTTTTTAGCATGGATATCAAAATCTTCAAAATCAATCAGGTTTTTACTAAAAGTCATCGTCTGCATATAGAATCTTCCTCCGCTTGGTAACAGGTTGTAAAGTGTTTGAAAAAAATCACTGTAGATTTTTTCCTGTTTACCCTCTTTCCATTCTTCAACGGAACAGAAATGTTCTAATCCTCCAATGCAGGTTATGGCATCAAACATTCCAAAGTCGTCCGGTTTTACATACCGGCAATCTTTCACTAAAACATTCATTCCATTCTTTTGACATGCTTCTGCTTGTCCGGTCGATAACGTTAAGCCAAGGCTTTTTGCCTCTCTTTCCCGGGTAATATATTTGGAAAAAGGTCCCCAGCCGCAAGCCATATCAAGCACTTTGCTTCCCTCATTTATGTTAAGGCTGTCCGCTATAAATATGTGTTTTGCTCTTTGCGCCTCTTCCAGAGACATCGAAAAGTCACCATCATATTTGGCTCCGGAGTAATCGGCCGTTTCCCCAATACTCAATCGGAAAATTTTATCAATTGTTGTGTATGTGAAATCCAGATCCTTTTTTTCTGCCATACAAATTATTCCAACTGATATTGAGTTTATTCTACATCATGAGGGTGGTTTCACACAAGATTTTAAAACACTTATTGTTTCCAATGAGAGCGGGAGAATAACTACAGTTGTCCATATAAAGGGACAGAAAGATAAGATTCTATATTTATATTAATCAGAACCTAATTGGCATAATAATTGCTATAGAAAACTGTAATGGATACTATAAGGGGGGGATCCAAATTGAAAAAGCACACAATCTTGCTGGCCATTCTTATATTAGGCTTAACTCTTTTCCCCCAGGAAATCCAACATGAAGCCATGGCTGTCAATGTTTAATTCAGACCTCAGATCAAAAAAATCTAAAATATCCTCAT
>JAZFSR010000033.1:0-2177 GCA_036446295.1 Candidatus Aminicenantaceae bacterium | reverse complement strand
ATTACGACCTTTATTATTACCACAGCATCTCCGGTGGAATGCGGCGGAGGATGGTGGAAATGGAAAGGCAAATGGTTCAATCGCGAGGATCGAACCAACAGGGCCGAATGCGGCGGTTTTACCGAGGCCCAGGGAAGAAGTTTTTTCTAATTTCGCATCAGTACGGGGTTGAAGAGGTTGAGATCGATCTTGAGGATGCCGAAGCGGGTTGGAACCTCATCGGATCTTTTCAACTGGATGCAGGACCCAACAAAATCGAGCTCACCGATAAAAATGACGCCGGTTATGTGCTGGCCGATGCCGTAAAATGGGTGAAAAGATAAGAAAGGAAAATTTTTTTATGGAAGAAATTTAGACAGAGAGTTGTCTAAATAGATAAATAAACAAAACACACACTTACGTTCTTGACTTTATGAGGAGACTTTGAAAATGAGACAAAAAAGAAATATAAAAAAGAGAAGCCTGCGGCCGCAAAGCCTACTCTGGCTTCTGGCATTATTTCTCTCTATCGGATCCACTCATCAGACTTTCGCACAGGAACTGACATTAGAAAAAGCTCTGGAGATTGCTTTTAAAAATAGCCCCTCCATACAGGCCGCCGCGTATAATCTTGACATCAGCCAACACAACCTCCAAGCACAGATAGCCGGAAACAAGTCTCAGTTCAACCTGACGCTCACACCCTACACATACTCGAATGTCAAAGTGTTCAATGAATTGACAGGGCAATACAACATCCAGGAGCTGACAAAATCAGAGGGCCGGCTAACGATCACTCAACCGATCAAATGGACTGACGGTGAGATAACGCTCACAAACCGCTTCAACTGGCAGGACGCCTCGAGTTCTTATACGGGATCTGTCAAAGAATCCACATTCAGCAATTCACTCTTTTTAACACTGAGTCAGCCCCTCTTTACATACAACCGCCTCCAGTTGCAAATCACAGAACTGGAGTTATCTTTGGAGAACGCACAGTTGAGTTTTGCCCTCCAGAAACTGCAGATCGAAAGATCGGTCACCCAGCAGTTTCTCAACCTGTTTTATTCTTGGAGAACCCTGGAAATCGCAGAGCAGGAGCTGGTCAATGCCACTGAAAGTTACCAAATCATAGAGAGCAAAGTCGACGCCGGTATTTCTGCTCCGGAGGAGCTCTACCAGGCAGACCTGACTCGCGCTAACAGCCAGGCCAGCGTGGAGAACAACCACATGCAGTACGAAAATTCCCAGGATAGTTTTAAAGTTCTCCTGGGTCTTCCTCTAGAGAACGAGTTGATCATAGTTGCCGATATCCGGAAATCTCTTGTGGACGTGGACCTGGCTAAAGCCATCGATCACGGACTGGCCTTTAGAATGGAACTGCGGCAGAACGATATCGCAATCCAGAATGCCCTGCACAACCTCATCCAAGCCGGAGCGGTCAATGAGTTTAAAGCCGAGGTGAATGCAACCCTTGGTTTAATCGGGACGGATCCAGGTTTTGGGAAGATTTATTATGCCCCCAATGTCGACAAGGTTGTGCAGGTTTCCGTCAATATCCCGCTTTTCGATTGGGGAAGGAAGAAACATATGCTGGCATCCAGCCAAGCTCAAATCGACTCACAACGATTGTCCGCCAGTGAAGAGATCAAAAACATTAAACTTGAAATTCGTCAGGCCTACCGGAGCCTTCAGAACCAGAGGAGACAAATCGAAATCGCAGAAAAAAACGTGATCAACGCCCAACGGACCTACGAAATCAATCTTGAACGATACAAAGGCGGGGATCTCTCTGCCTACGATATGCAGCTCTATCAAGTACAGTTGACCCAGGAGCAGCTCGATGAAGTGTCGGCGCTTATCAGCTACAAGGTCGCGCTGCTGGACCTTAAAATTCGCACACTCTGGGATTTTGAAAACAATGTATCGGTCATCGACATTAAAACAGGAGAATCAAAGTGAAAAAAACCGCCATAATAATTTTGCCTATCGTGCTTCTTTTGACGCTATCCGGCTGTAGAGAGGAAAGGATGGACATATCGTCAGAGTCGACTATTCCGGTGAGAGTCAAAGAGCTTGAGCTGAAATCGATCAGGGAGTATGTCACGGCCACCGGCACTGTATTTGCCGCGAAAGAAATGATACTTGCGCTCGAACAGGCGGGGTATTACCAGCTGCAGAGCAATCCGCGCACAGGA
>JAZFSR010000032.1:0-8680 GCA_036446295.1 Candidatus Aminicenantaceae bacterium | reverse complement strand
CTCTCCCAGCTGAGCTACAGCCCCACAAGAATAAATTTATCTTACTAAAACTCATATTTACAGTCAAGGCCAATGAATAATTACACCGGAAAAATGGAGATACAAAAAAAGATAAAAAGGCTCTAAAAGTTCTTTTTTTTATTTATAATTCCGGCCAATCCTAAATGTTTTATTAACAATTCAGGGAAAACATGCTAAAATAGAATCTTAAAAAAGGAACACATGATGTCCAAAGAAAAAAAACAACTCACCTCATACAGGAACATATTTTTCTGGGTTGCAGCAGGAATTATAATCCTCATCCTCTACAGCTTAATGCAGTCACCGGATGCTGCGAAAAAGGAAGTGGATTTTAGTGTATTCCTCAATGAAGTCGAAGATGGACTTGTCACTGAAGTGGAGGTTACAGGAAATCAGATTAGTGGTAAATACGCGGATGGATCGCCATTTAAGACCGTTTCGACAGATAAATACGACATTGTCACAATACTTCGAGAAAACGAGGTAAACTTTAATGTTAACGACTCATCCCGTGCCCCCTGGTTCTCCTATCTTCTTACCTGGTTACCGCTCATCATCATTATCCTTTTCTGGGTCTTTTTTATGCGCCAAATGCAGTCTGGAGGCAACAAAGCCATGTCTTTCGGTAAGAGCCGTGCAAAACTCTTTTCCCCCGTCCAGAAGAAAGCGACATTCAAGGACGTGGCTGGAATCAAAGAGGCCAAAGAAGAACTCCAGGAGATCATTGAATTTTTAAAGGATCCCCAGAGATTTCAAAAACTCGGAGGCCGCATCCCTAAGGGCGTTATTCTCGTTGGCGCTCCGGGAACAGGAAAGACCCTTCTTGCCCGAGCCGTTGCAGGAGAAGCCGATGTCCCGTTTTTTTCTATCAGCGGTTCCGAATTTGTTGAGATGTTTGTCGGTGTTGGGGCTTCCCGTGTTCGCGACCTGTTCGATCAGGGGAAAAAACATGCCCCATGCCTGATCTTTATCGATGAAATCGATGCTGTGGGAAGGCAGAGAGGCGCCGGTTTGGGCGGTGGCCATGATGAACGAGAGCAGACGCTCAACCAACTTCTGGTCGAAATGGACGGGTTTGATTCCAATGAGGGGATTATTCTTATCGCCGCCACAAACAGGCCAGACATTTTGGACAGCGCCCTTCTCCGACCCGGCCGGTTCGACCGTAGGGTCGTCGTCAACATGCCCGATCTGAAAGGACGTGAAGAAATCATGAGAGTCCATGTCCGAAAGATTCCTCTGGCCAAAAACGTCAACTTGCGAGTTTTAGCGCGGTCAACACCCGGTTTTTCCGGTGCGGATCTTGCCAACTTGGTGAACGAAGCAGCTCTCCTGGCTGCACGTTATGGACAGGACAATGTCACCATGCAGGATTTCGAATCGTCCAAGGATAAGGTCATGATGGGTGTGGAAAGAAAGAGCATGATTATAAGTGACGAAGAGAAAAAAAGCACGGCCTTCCATGAAGCCGGCCATGCGGTTGTTGCAGCGCTTATCCCGGAAGCCGATCCCATTCACAAAGTCACCATCATTCCCCGCGGTATGGCTCTCGGACTCACTCAGCAGCTCCCCATTGATGACCGGTATACTCATTCCAAGAAATATTTGGAAGCCCAGCTGTCCGTTCTGCTTGCCGGCAGGGTGGCCGAAATTCGTTTCCTCGACAAGTCAACAACAGGAGCGGCCAGCGATTTTGAAACGTCCACCGATATCGCACGGAAAATGGTCTGTCAGTATGGAATGTCCGATCTCGGCCCGCTCACTTTTGGGGAACGGGATGATATGATTTTTCTTGGAAAAGAACTGACGACGCACAAAAATTTCAGTGAAAAAACATCCGAACTCATCGATATAGAGGTCAAAAACATCATCGAAAGAAATTATGCCAGGGCTGAGGAACTCCTCAAAAACAATAAAACCAAGCTGATCAAAATGGCTGAAGCCCTTCTGGAAAGAGAGATCCTTGATGCCAAAGAAGTCAAAGCCATCATCGAAGGGAAGAGACTGCCGAAAAACATCGCCGCTGCTCGAAAACAAAAAGAGCCGCAAACAAAGCCAAAAAAAACGACCAAGGGAGAAAAAAGGATAGCCAAACCGGCGTCAGCAAAAGCATAAAATTGAGAAACAAGGTTACTCTTCAAGTCCATGGGCAAGATTTTACTCTTGGCCAACAGACCTGGATTATGGGTATCCTCAATGTGACTCCTGATTCCTTCTCTGATGGAAACCTCTATTTTGATCGAGATAAAGCCGTTAAACATGGATTAGATCTGGTCAAGGAAGGCGCCGATATCATAGATGTAGGAGGGGAAAGCTCCCGGCCCGGTTCTGATCGTGTTCCTCTTGAGGAAGAACTGCGCCGTATTTTACCGGTCATCTCCGAACTTCGGGAAAACACAGACACTCTTCTCTCTATCGACACCACAAAAGCGGAAGTCGCGCGCAAAGCTCTTGATGCCGGGGCAAATATGATCAACGATATCAGTTCTTTCCGGTTCGATCCAGAGATGATGTCTCTGGCTGCAGAGAGAGAAACTACTGTCATCCTGATGCATATGAAGGGGAATCCCGAAACCATGCAGGACAATCCCACTTATGAAAATCTCTTGGCAGAAGTTAAATCTTTTTTCGAAGAAAAAATAGACTTGGCTGTCTCATCCGGAATAGAAAGAGAAAAAATTATAATCGATCCGGGAATCGGATTTGGGAAAAATTTTAGGGATAACCTTAGTTTAATCCAAAATCTCGGATACTTTGAAGAATTAGAACGCCCCCTACTTGTGGGACTCTCACGCAAGTCCTTTCTCGGAAAAATTATGGACCAGCCACCTCAGGATAGATTAGAAGGAAGTCTATCCGCGGCAGTTCTTAGTGTATCCCATGGTGCCCATCTGCTAAGAGTGCACGACGTAGCAGCCACAAAAAAGGCGATTCTGGTCGCCGAGGCGATCCTCAACGAAAAAAAACCGGACAAAACACCAAATAGCCGCGTTATTGAGAAAAATCAACATTATGTTTTCTAATTTTATCTACACACTAACCCATGCCACCATAGGCGACCTGCTCGACATCATTCTCGTTACGATCATCCTCTATTCTTTTCTGCGCCTGATCAAAGACACCAAGGCCTATCAAATGGCCATTGGTTTGGGGCTCGTTGGGGTTCTCGTTCTCGTGGCCCAGATCGGAAATCTCTATGTTACACAATGGTTAATCCGCACGTTTTCCCCCATTTTGATCATCGCCATCATCATCCTTTTTGCTCCCGAACTCAGAAGATTTTTTACATCCATAGGCTCCCGTTCATTCCGGAATCCTCTTACAACCAGGGCTTTTAAGGAAAAAGCCGAAGATATTTTTCTCTCCGTCAATACCATGTCCAGAAAAAAAATCGGGGCGCTGATCGCCCTTGAAAAGAATATCTCGCTAAAAAGTTATGCAGACCGGGGGACAACAATAGAAGCGGATGTGTCTAAAGACCTTTTGATCAGTATCTTTTTCCCTCATTCTCCTCTGCATGACGGAGCCGTCATTGTCAGAGGCAACAGAATCCTTGCTGCAGGCTGCCTACTTCCCCTTCCTGCCACGCATAACCTGGGAAGAAATTTCTTGAGGCGGACTCGGCATCTGGCAGCCATCGGCCTCTCGCAGGAAACGGATGCCGCCGTCATCGTCGTGTCAGAAGAGACAGGAGCCATCTCACTGGCCACTAAGGGACGTTTGGAACAGGGCCTTGAATTGGATCAACTCAAGGAAAGGCTGCTCAGTTATTTGAAATAAAATTTTAATGAATAAGATTCTAGGAAATATGAATAAGATTCTAAGAAATATTTTCGTCAAAAACTGGGGACTCAAACTGTTTTCTTTCCTCCTCGCCCTCGTATTCTGGTTCGCTATCATTCCTGAAGAAAAACTATCTTTTGAAAAATCGGTAACGGTCCCCCTTGAACTTCATAACCTGCCTGCCGGTATAGAAATTGTTGAAAAACCTCCTCCCAACATAGATGTCACCATCAAAGCTCCCTATAGACTGATAGATACGATAAATCCAGAAACTGTGCGGGTAAGACTCGAATTAAGTACGGCCCGGGTGGAACAGACCGACTTCCCGATCAACAGGAGTATGATAAGTCTTCCTCCAGGGGCCGAAGTTAAAGAGTGGTCTCCAAGTCAGGTCAGGATGCGATTGGAAATTTCCAAAGAGATCATGATGCAAGTTGTTCCCAACCTCATCGGTGAATTGCCCGAAAACCTGGAGTTAATAAGTGTAGATATTTTCCCCAATGAGGTGTCCATCATCGGCCCTGAAAGCAAAGTGAAAGAGACCTATACAGTCAAAATCAGCCCGATAGACCTCTCTTTAATAACCGAATCCATTGAGATAGAAACGGATCTCATCCTTCCTGATCCTGCTCTTCGCGTGGCCTCCTACAAAACAATCATCACAGTCAGAATCATGATTAAAACAAAAAATATTGAAGAAGACACCCCAGAGAAGAAAAAGAGAAAGAGTGGATATTAGTATTTCTTCCTTGAATCCCAATCCATTTTAGTTATAATTGGCTTTACAGGATTAATATCTTAATTAGGAACCAACATAAGATGAGTCGGCTTTTCGGGACAGATGGGATACGCTCAGTTGCCGGACAATTCCCTTTGGATTATTCTTCTGTCTTCAAACTGGGGAAAGGATTGATCGCACTCCTTATGAACCAGGGACTCGCCCCTATTGTCCTCATCGGTAAGGACTCCAGAGAATCGGGGAATTGGCTCAATGATGCTCTTTTTCAAGGAATCAAAGAGGCCTCTGGTAAAGCGGTGTCCGTCGGTGTTATTCCCACGCCAGCCGTCTCTCATTTGACAAAGAAGCATGCATTTTCTGCAGGGATTGTCATTTCTGCATCCCACAATCCATATCAAGATAATGGCATTAAAATTTTTTCTTCACAAGGGACGAAAATAAGTGAAAATTGGGAGAACCAGATCGAGGAGACCATCCGGTCTTCCCAAAACAGCAACACTCGAGAGGTGGCGGAAGCAGCCCCCGATGGAGAGCTAGTCAAAGAATACAAAGATTTTCTCAAGAGTCAATTTAAGGATATCCGGATTCAAAAACCATATAAAATTGTCCTCGACTGTGCGAATGGGGCCAGTTCATTTTACGCCCCCGAAATTTTTTCAGATTTGGGATTCAAAGTTTTTCCCATAAATGCATCCCCAAACGGAAAAAACATTAACGACAACTGCGGCTCCATGTATCCGGAAAATCTCGCTAAAACGGTCAAAGATATCGGGGCAAATATAGGTATAGCCTACGATGGAGATGCGGATAGGGCACTTTGTGTCGACGAAAAAGGGACTATTCTCAATGGTGACCATACTCTATATATCTGCGCCAAATATCTCAAAGAATCAGGCCAATTAAAATCGGATACCGTGGTGGCTACAACCATGAGCAATATCGGTCTCGAAACGGCCCTGCAGAAAATGGATATAAAACTTGTCCGCACTCAGGTCGGAGACAAACATGTCCGGAATCAGATGGTCGAACTTAACGCGAACCTCGGCGGAGAGCAGTCCGGGCACACTATTTTTCTCGATGATTGCCCGAGCGGTGACGGCATTCTAACAAGCTTGAAGATATGCAAGGTTATGGTGACCAAAAATACTCCACTCTCAAAACTCGTCTCGGGTTATAAAGCAAGTCCCCAGATCCTACTGAATGTCAAGGTGGCAAAAAAGGAAGATTTCAGTCACTTTCCTGAGATCCTCAACATCATGGACCGGATAAAAGACAGCCTTGGAAATGAAGGACGCCTTGACCTCCGTTTTTCAGGGACAGAACCACTCGCTCGCATCATGATAGAAGGAAAAGATGAAAAGCAAATCCGGGCTGACGCTGAAAACATGGCCGCAGTTATCTCAAAATATTTAGGCTAAAGACAGAACTTTCGTCTTTGAGTTCTCTTTTAAACTCATAAACTGGAGGAGAAAAATGAGACTTGCCGTCAATATCGATCATTTCGCAACCTTGAGAGAGGCAAGGAAAAGCTCTGAACCCGAACCCCTTTTAGCGGCTCTTTTATCAGAGATGGCAGGAGCAGAAGGGATTGTCTGTCATATACGAACGGATAGGCGTCACATCAAGGAACGGGACCTTCATTTATTAAAAGAAGCCATCAAAACTAAACTCAATATTGAGATGGCAGCCACCGATGAAATGAAGGGTATCGCTTTGGATGTAAAACCCGATGTCGTCTCTCTGGTTCCCGAACGGCCGGAAGAATTGACCACTGAAGGGGGATTGGATGTGATTTCGAATGAAGCTCATCTTGCCACCCATATTCTTGACCTAAAAAACGCAGGAATACGTACCAGCATTTTTGTCGATCCCGACCTGGGTCAGATCGACGCCTGCCGCCGAGTAGACGTTGATCTGATCGAGATCAATACCGGAAAATATTCGGATTTGCGTCCCGGAGAAGAACAAGATCGTGCCTATGAGGAAATAAAAAACGCAGCCACACATGGTTTCCAACTGGAAATGGAAATCCATGCCGGACACGGACTGGACTACAAGAATATCCATCCTATTGTCAGGCTTCCTGAAATAGCTGAATTCAGCATCGGTTTTTCTATTGTAGCTCGAGCAGCGATCGTAGGAATCGACCTGGCGGTACGAGAAATGATAGCGCTTATCGAATAGGAGGGGATTTTATGGACACTCCGATCCATATCGGCCGGCTAAAAAAAGACATCATAGATCTTTCAAAAATCGGACATGAAAAAGACGGCGGCGTCAGCCGCCCGTCCTTCAGCAAATCCGACTTCGAAGCCCGGGAGTGGCTCAAAGACAGGTTCCAAAGTGCTGGATTGAAAGTCAGGCAGGATGGAGCTGGGAACATCTTCGGCCGGATTGAAGGAGAGGGAAAAACAGTTATGTCCGGCTCCCACATCGATTCGGTCATCAATGGGGGTATTTTTGACGGTCCGGCAGGCGTTCTTTCAGCGCTCGAGTGCCTGAGACGAATCCAGGAAGAGAAACTTCCTGTCACCAAGCCTTTGGAAGTGGCCTCCTTTACAGACGAAGAGGGCAACCTCGTAGGAGATTTCCTTGGGAGCCGTGCATTTATCGGCCGAACAGACAAAAAGATTCTGGAGGATGGGATCACACAGTTTGGCCTTCCTTTTTCAGAAATACTCAAAGGGACAGAATTCACCGTCGATTCCATCATGAACGCACATAAGGACCAACCGGAATTAGAGGCCTTTTTAGAGATCCATCTCGAACAGGGCCCTGTTCTGGAAGCCGAAGACATTTCTATCGGTATAGTGGACCGGTTTGCGGGCAAGAATCACTGGTTGTGCAGTTTCCTGGGAAAGGCCAGCCATGCAGGAACCACTCCCTTCGAACTTCGTCATGATGCGTTTGTGGGACTGTCAGATTTTGCCCTCAAGTCCACTCAACACGTAGCCACTCATCATTACGGCAGCATGGTTACAATCGGAAAAGTTATTGTACTCCCAGGAGCTTTCAGCATTGTTCCGGGCCGTGCAGATTTTTCTCTTGATTTTCGGAGCACATCCAAAGACACCCTTGATACCATGGCAAAAACACTTTTGGATATGGCGGAAGAAGTGGCCGCAACACGCGGTTTAGAATTTTCATATAGAATCATTGATACAACAGAACCTATTCTAGTGTCCGGCCGGATCACAGATTTGCTTAGTGAAGAATGCGGGAAATTTAGTTATTCGAACATGACTCTTCCCAGCGGGGCCGGTCATGATGCGCAAATTCTAGCTGAAGTCACCGATTCGGGAATGATTTTTATCCCCTGTGAAGATGGGATCAGTCATTCACCGGAGGAAAATATCAAATGGGAGGATCTTGAGAAAGCCGCAAATCTTTTGCTTCATACTTTAGTGATTTTGGCAACCTGAATAATTAATACAAAGGATTCGAAGCCCCTTAAGCTCTCTCTCCGTCATTGCGAGTGCAACGAAGCAATCTCATCCTTTCATTCATTAGATCGCCACGGCATTTACAGGCCTTGCGATGACAATTGGGGGTCACTCGACCCCCTGAATCCCTGACCCCTTGACCCTTAGATTCCTTATATTATAATCGACATTTTTTTCTATCTCAATACTTATCCAATTCCTTATCTACCCGGAAACTCCGATCATCTTTTTTTAGAGCCTGTTTCTTTTTTTCTTCCAGAATCTTGATTTTGGCTCTTTTTGAGCGTTTTCGTTTCTGCCTTCGGATTTTTTCGATGCGCTGCTGTTTCTCACTTTCACGACCGAGAATTTGAGCTTCAATCTTGTCCGCCAAAATTCTTCTCGCCAAAAACCTATTCAGAGCCTGCGATCTTTCTTGCTGACATTTGACTTCAATCTTCGTCGGAAGGTGCTTTAGATAGACGCATGTAGCCACTTTATTGACATTCTGTCCACCTTTTCCACCAGAGCGGATGAACTTTTCTTTGATATCCTTTTCAAATATCCCAAGTTCTTCCATCTTCTCGCGCAGCGCATCTTCTTTTTTCTTACTGATAGCAAAACGGCTCATGGATCTCTCTTAGGTCTGCTTTTCCTGTTTTTATTATAAGCAAGGTGTCTGCAACGATCAAGGACAAAGGCAAATATGTGTTTG
>JAZFSR010000031.1:0-6047 GCA_036446295.1 Candidatus Aminicenantaceae bacterium | reverse complement strand
GAAAACATCCCAAAAAAATTGAAACTTTTTCAAAAAAGTTAGATTTTAGAAAGGGAGGAACAATATTCTTTTTCATTAGAGCGGCCAGGGAATAGAAGATTCTCAGACAAAAAAGAGGAGGCGGCTTAGTCTGCTTTTTTCCGTTTTACTGCATATTTTTATTCTTATTCTGAGTGTGTCCTTCTTTCATCCTATTGGTGAGCTCTTTCAAGGAGAGGACGTCCGGGCGGTATTTCTGATAGAAGAGGAGAGTTTATGGCTGCCGGAATTGGAATATCTGAAGCAGATAACGGGAAAGGACGCCGATACTCTTGAGTCCGAGGCCAATCTCAGTAAGGAAGAAACGGGAGATTCAACTCAAAATCTTCCGGCTGTTTCCGAGAGTGAAGTCGAAAAATACCTCGCCAGCCTTTACAGTAAAACCGGCGAACCGGAAATTCAGGTAGATCCCGAAATTCTCAGCCAATTCACACTGGCGCAGGGAGACAAGGGAGAATTTTCTCTGGTTTATGATCCGGAGTCTCTTCAAAATCTAGGGACATATCCACAAGCAGGGATTCGGAGTAAAAAAATTATCGGACTTATTTATCCCTATGGATACTACAGTCCTGTAGGGGCATCCCCACAGCCGCTCAGCTTGCCGCCAGTAAACATGGAAATCAAAGATCTCGCTCCTTGGGCAGAACGAGTTCTAAAGAAAATTGAAGGAAACTGGATTATCGATCCCGCACTGTCCCGGGATTTAAAAACAACTATTAGTGTTTCTGTGACCATCACTAAAAGCGGGGATATAACAGGTGTGGAGGTCATCAAGTACTCAGGAGAGTAAATGCTCGATTTGGCTGCTGTGGATGCGGTCAAGATGAGTATCCCATTGCCCAGCCTTCCCATTCTATATCCATCAAAATTCATCGTCATCACCATCGAGTTTGAGTACGATGTTTAAAAAAGGGACTCTCCTCATCTTGTTTTTTCTCCTTTTGGGCACGGTTTCAGAAGCTCAGCAGGGAGGCAGCCTTATTAAGGGGATTTTTCTCATAAAAAATCCCACTAAAAAATTTGTCACTCCCCCTCTCGAAATTCGAATCGGCATACAAATGGCCACTCCCGCCTACTATAAACTGTTTGAAAAAGATGTTATTTTAGGCGCCGGCCTCCTCCCGATAGGAGTCAGTTCTCTTTCCATCCCTACAGAATCATTTTTTGAAAAAACGGCAACGCACACGTTTCTCCTGGAACTTAAAACAGAACAGGGGATCACCCGGAAAGACATCATTCTCGACATTCAGATAGCCATTATTGAAACCCCAAAAAAAATGGAGCCGGAACAAAAAGTTCCTGAATATAAACTCTCTCTGTACATCGAAAACCAACTGGTCTCCACCATGATAAAGCAGCAGGAAATAATTCCGCCTATCCAGCCGAAACAGAAAGTTAATGAACTCGCCTCGACCCCTCAATCCAATGATCCTTTCTACGTACCCAAGGAAAGCGATGACCTGATGACGAGTACGGTATCCATTATCGATGCTCTTTTGATGACCTATAATCTCGTCAAAAGTATTACCAAGAAAAAAAACAGAGGGGAGCCAACTCCAGCACTTCAACACACTCATTCCTACTCGATAAAATTTCTTAAGAAAAATTCGCAGGGCATTGAAAAAGAAGTCATCGCAATGATTGGTCTGACGACAAAGTAAGGGAAATTGGGGCCTGGCCTTCATAACTTGCATTATTTTTTTGTGAAATAATGCAAGTTATGAAGGCCTGGCCCCAATTTTTCCTATTTGATTTTGTATCGGGTTTTTTTATACAGTAGAAAAATAGTTCTTTGATCATGAGTATGTTTACATCCACCCAAATCATCTTGGCTGTAATGGTGCTGGTCTATATCATTGCCAAAGCCCTAAAAATATCCACGGAACTATCCATGTTCCTCGCCGCTATCGCCGGGGCACTGGCCGGAGGGGCAGGCATTCCGGCGCGGCATATTGCAGAAGGCGCTTTTACGTACTTTGACATCATCCTAATTTTTGTCACGGCAACACTTTTTATGAACCTGCTCAAAAAATCGGGGGGTATCGCATTTGTCATTCGGGGTATCCTCAAGAAGTTTCACCGTCGAAAGTCAATTCTGTTTATTCTTATAACATTCCTTCTGTTGATCCCCGGGGCCTTGACCGGAGCAGGAAGCGTAACCGTTTTGATAATGGGAGGGATGATCTCTGTGGTTTTGGGTTATATGGGATTATCAAAACCAAAAATCGCGGCCATCATCTTTCTCATCGCAGGATTAAGCGCTGCAGCTCCACCGGTCAGCCTCTGGGCCATGCTGACAGCGGCCGGAGTCAATATGCCGTACGTTGGTTTTTTCCTGCCGCTCTTAATTCCCTGTGTCGTTCTGGCATTACTAACAATATTCATCCTCGGATGGAAAGCCCAATCCATTGACCTTGAAAAGGCTTTAAAAGAGCTTCCGGAAGCTCCAAAAGGCATGAATTGGATTCGCGTACTCCTCCCCCTTTTTATTTTTCTTGCTTTAGTTATTTTAGGCAGGGTTATTCCACACTCTTTTCCGATCCTGGGACTGCCGCTTATTTTTGTTTTTGCCGCCTTTGTCACCGTGCTGACCTCTCCGGTGAAACTGCAAATATTGACGATATCCAGGGACACCGTCAGGCAGCTCCTTCCTTTAATCGGGACTTTAACCTGTGTAGGGATATTGGTCCAGATCATGACCCTTACCGGAGTCAGAGGGCTTATCGCAATATCCATTGTTACTCTCCCGATTGTGGCGGTTTTCTCCTCCCTCTTTTTGGTTCTCCCGCTTTCCGAGGCCGTGCTCATGTGGGGAGCCGCGCCTGTGCTCGGGGTGCCTCTCGTGCTCCTGTTTAACACGATCGGCCTTAACCCTATCATCGCTCTGGCAGGGATGAGTATCATATGGCCGCTGGGAGATGCCCTCCCCCCCACAGCCATTATCGGCCGGCTGACCAAGGATACGGTGGGCATGGAAGAGCCTTATACGCAGATGTTGAAATACTGCATCGTTCCGGCTTTGATTATTGCGGTTGTTGGAACCCTGATGGTTATTTTTAGCAAATCTTTGAGTTTTTTAACATTATTATAAAATAAGGCAGAAAACATGATTGTTACTTTACTTTATTATGTGCTTACGGCCTTCATAGCCGTACTCATCATTTGGAATCTGGTAAAGAGCAAAAAATGGCAGGATGAAATTCTCTACATCATTATCCTCATTCCTTTTCTTCTGCGGCTTTTGCGTTTGAAATAGAGGACAGTATGAAAACATCTTTAATTCGGAAAATTTTCTTGTCAATGTTGGGTACAGTTCTTATGGTGTTTGCCGGAATCAGCTTTTACAAAAGCCGCCACCTCAAGGAACCGGTTGTTCTCGGTCCTGGAGTCACACAAGTAAAAAAATTGAGCCACTATTTCTCCAAGTTGGAAGGATCAATAAATGATGCCAACGTCTATGTTTTGGAAGGCCGTGAGCCGGGAGGAACCATCCTTATCCTGGGAGGTTCCCATCCTGAAGAGCCGGCCGGCCGGTTGATGGGATGGATATTCGTCGAAAATGCCATCGTTGAAAAGGGGACGGTTATTGTTATCCTTTCGGCCAACCGGAGCGGAACAACTGTCACGCGGCTCGGAGGCGCATACCCTCCGGATTACTCCATTCCCACCGAATGGGGAGCTCAGACTTTCCGGATGGGTGACCGATGGTCAAATCCTTTGGATCAGTGGCCGGATCCCGAAGTCTATATTCACTATCCAAGCGGACAGGAACTGGCCTATGTAGATTCCCGGAACTTGAATAGAACATGGCCGGGCCGGGCCAATGGCACCCTGACAGAAAAGACATGTTTTGCCATGACCCAGCTCATCAAGAATGAAGGTGTCGATATTGTTATTGACCTTCACGAAGCGGAACTACAGTATCCTGTCATAAGCACTATTGTGGCTCACGAAAATGGACAGGATTTAGCGGCCATGGCCTCGATTATGATTTCGGGAACTGAAGATTTCCTCATGGGAGTTGAAAATTCCCCGGAGGCCTTAAGGGGACTCTCTCACAGGGAAATCGGGGACCATACAGACGCCGTGTCCCTCTTGTTGGAGGCTCCTGAACCCATGCTGGATGCCACACGGGGTCGGACGGACAGGGCCCTGCTTCTTGAAGGAAAAGATGAGTTTATCGTAAAGGCAGGACAACACGGTCTTTTATTTGAACGTATCGATGAAAACGGCTGGCACATCGATGTGCGGGTCGGCCGCCACTGCTCGGCAATCCTTCAGATTCTCGAACTCTGGTCCGAGGATCAGCCTGAGAGGGGCATCCGGATGACCCAAGTCCCTCGTTATGCCGAAGTCATTGCAAACGGAATCGGACATTATCTGCGAAATCCCTCCACTGCCCCCCCCAACAAACTCACCTTCGAATAAGATTGGGGGATTGGGGCCTGGCTTTCATAACGTGCATTATTTCACTAAAAAATAATACACGTTATGAAAGCCAGGCCCCAATTCCTAACAATATTTTAAAATAGTCTCTTCGTAACCTTAAACCAGAACAATAGAAAAGCCATTACACAAAGATACACGCCAGCAAGCCAAAGAAAAAAAGGATGATCTTCGACGGCTTTCCGGTAAACTAAACCCCTTCCAACCTCAGGCAGAGGTGCCGGGTCCCAAGGCAGACCATATGCCTCGATAAGTCCTTGTATATATAAGAGGTGTATTACTGGAATCTTCCGGTTGGCCATTTCAAAAACGAGCCCCCTGCTTACAATCGGGGGGATTTTATTGATTTTGACTATCCCTGGCTTAAGGTTCAGTATTTCAGAACTCGTACCAATATTTGACCAGTTTCCGCCAATATTGATAAATCCCTTTATTCCATTTTTGGCCGCATGCTTTTCATAAATCTGCATCTTTGTCTGGACGTTGGCCGTCAAGTCATCTTCCCGGATAAATAAAATCCCACTGTGCTCGATATCCTTGATAAGCATTTCTTTCGCTTCGTTAGACATCCCTTCCCCAACATCTTTCTCCCCTCCCAGAGATACCGCTGCAGGCCGGACATTAAAAACTCCGGCAGACGACAGGCAGTTGAGCATTTTGAGGATATGAAAATCCGGTCTATTGGCACCCCATTGTGACGCTCCGAGTGAACAGATGATTATGGGATTGACACCCATAGCTTTAGCCGCTGACATCACCGCTACGACCATTGAGGGAAAAGAACCGGAGGCCCCCACGGCCACAGCATCGCCTTCTCTCACTCCGGCCTTATGGAGAAGATGGACAACAAGGGCTCCCATATTTGGATTGGTTGTCGTCCGTTTAGCTTCTAAACTTCCAAGAGTAGTTGTGATAGGGGAATTTTCGATTCCTATAAGTCCGGTGCCGTTGATATCAATTTTTTGATCGATGACTTGGTTTTTTTCTGCCAGGCATACGGACAGAGTGGAGATGGCCTCTTTCATGATTTCAGACGCTTTGATCATTGTGGTTGTCTGTAGATTTTTGTCCCCAACGGGAAGAATTTTTATAAAGAAAAAAAGGAGAAGGCTCACGAAAAAAAGAACAATTATAAATCGCTGATGTCTGCTCAATAAAACATCCAGCCTACAATCCTGACGAGAAAGTAGGTCATAATTGAAACAGTAAACAAAGACGCAATTGTAGGAACGGTTTTTTGCTTCTCAAGATTGTTGGCCAGAAGCGCAGGAATGATCCAGCCGATGGCTCTAAGCTCAAGAGATGAAGCGAATAGAACAGGAAAGACAAGACTCCACAATTGTGCCCAAACCACTCCCAGCAGGATAAGTATGGCAAACCGTCTCCTCCCAAAGAGGATGAAAAAACGGGAAAGCATCTTGTAGGTCAAAAGAGTGAGGGCTGCAATGAGCAGCGTGGCTAAAATCCTTAAAGGTGAATCCAGATGGAGGGCAAAATATGCGGGGACAATAATTCCTCCCGGATAGATATCCATGATTTCGACATACAGAACAGCGACAAGA
>JAZFSR010000030.1:0-3074 GCA_036446295.1 Candidatus Aminicenantaceae bacterium | reverse complement strand
TTCCGTGATTTATTTTAGAGTCGGACGGAACCCTTACGAGGTATGTCTCCATTCCTCGCTGAAGCTCCGGGCGGAGACACACTTCTCGACGTCCATCCGACTCAGCTGCAGGTGCTATGCGAGGGAGACATCCTTATTTTCGGGATTTTATTTAGAGTTCTGGGAACTAGCCAGGCATGATGGAGAAATCCATTATTGGAGACATAAGTGGTGTATGGTCTGGCGGCATCCCTGTCCATCTGAGGCGCATGAGGGTGTGGTGGGAGGGTCTTCGACGAAGATGGAGCAGGATGCGCCGGACTTCGAGGAAACGAAGCATGATTTCCAATCGAGTTGTTAGTGTGCGGAGAATACCCTTGAGGGTTCCGTCCGACTCTAAAATAATGTAAAATGACATCAATATGGATAAAATCAGAGTTCGTTTTGCCCCCAGCCCCACAGGATTTCTTCATGTGGGGAATGTCCGGACAGCGCTCTTCAACTGGCTGTTTGCCCGCCAGAATAAGGGAACGTTTGTTTTGAGAGTCGAAGACACCGATGCCGAACGGTCTTCAGTCGAATATGAAGACAATTTGATCACATCCCTGAAATGGCTGGGATTGGATTGGGACGAAGGGCCGGAAAGTGGAGGACCTTTTGGGCCCTACCGTCAATCTATGCGGCAGGACATCTATTCTCCTTACACTCAAAGGCTTCTTGAGGAAGGTAAAGCCTTTTACTGCTTTTGTGATCCAGAGGAACTGGAAAGAAACAGGAAGGAAGCGATGGCCTCGGGAAAAATGCCAATCTACAGTGGAAAATGCCGGACGATCTCGATCAAGGAGGCTAAAGATAGACAGGCAAAAGAAAAGACTGCCGTCGTCAGACTCAAGACGCCTGATGAAGGAACGATATCCTATAAGGATATTATTCGCGGCCACCTTTCTTTTGATCTCAAGCTCATCGGGGATCCTATTTTGGTTCGCTCCAATGGCCGACCGGCCTACAATTATGCCGTTGTTATAGACGATGCGCTGATGAAAATAACGCATATTATAAGAGGCGAAGATCACATTTCCAACACGCCCAGACAGCTCCTTACGTATGAAGCCCTTTCCATGGAACCTCCTCAGTTTGCCCACCTCTCCATGGTCATGGGCCAGGATAACACAAGATTGAGCAAACGCCATGGGGCGACATCCATAGATCAATTTGACAAAGATGGGATTCTTCCCGAGTCCCTTTTTAATTATTTGGCGCTTCTGGGATGGTCTCATCCTGAAGAGAAGGAGATTTTAACGAAATCAGAATTGGTTAAGGCCTTCAATCTGAATCATCTCAGCCGATCTGCGGCCATTTTTGATTATGATAAGCTCCACTGGTTGAACCGCCAGCACATAAAGGTTCTTTCCACTCGAGACAAGGCGGAGAAAGCCTGTCCTTTCCTGAAAGCCGTGGGCTTTATGCCGGAGAAGATGTCCGACGAAATCTGGGCTTGGCTTGGAGAAGCGGTCGAGGATTTGATTGAAGGGGCCGATCGGTTTTCCGATCTTCCTGAAAAATTTTCTCCATTTTTTGATTTTAATCCTGAGGATATGGACCGTGAGTCCAGAGAGATTTTAGAAACTGAATGCGGGCGAAAAGTTGTCACACTTTTGAGCGCAAAAATTAGCCATACGGAACAATTTGATTATGACATTTTTGCCTCTTTTGCCAAAGAGATCAAGGATGAAACAGGCTGCAAGGGAAAAGATCTTTTTCATCCTCTCCGGATTGCCCTTACCGCACGGACTTCAGGGCTGAAACTGGATAGATTTATTTATCTAGTTGAAGAGGGGGTGCGACTATCCTTTCCGAGGCCTATCAAAAGCTGTACCCAACGCATAGCTGAAGTTTTGGATTTTATGGGATAGATGGAAAAGATTAGCCGCCTCAATCCTCTCCGCGAAGCGCTAAAAACCTCCTCCTGCCGTGTTCAAAAAATTCTGATCCAGAAAGATTCAGCAAAGAAAAAATTCGAAGACGTACTTTTGTTGGCTGAATCCAGGAATGTTCCCTTTTCCTTCGTCTCAAAACGAGTGCTGGATCGGATAGCCGTGCATCATCAAGGGATTGTCGCCTATGTTGCCGAAAAACAGTGGTCTTCATTCGAAGAGATCGTCGAGTCTGCAGATTTGCCCTTTTTTGTGCTGTTGGACGGAGTGGAAGATCCACACAACCTGGGCGCGATAATAAGAACAGCTGAGGGAGCCGGAGTGAATGGGCTTTTCATTCCGAAACGGCGGGCCGCAGGGCTTACAGAGGCTGTTTCTCTAGTGTCTGCGGGCGCCGTAGAGCATGTCAAGATATCACAAGAAATAAACATAGCCCGCACGATGGATGAGCTGAGAAAAAGGGATATCTGGCTGGTGGGGGCCGAGGGTGACAGCCAGAGAAATTGGTATGAATTTGACTACACTTTACCGGTCGGCCTCGTTTTTGGGTCAGAAGGAAAAGGGCTGCGCCCCCTCATTCGAAAGAAATGTGACGATATCCTCTCCCTCCCGCTCTATGGCCAGATGGCGTCTCTCAATGTGGCGGCGGCGGCCTCAATTTTCCTCTACGAGGTCGTACGCCAAAGAAAGGCAAAATAATATTGAATAAATCCTTGATATTAGTCGTACTAGGTTTAGTAGAGAAAAACAAATGCTGCATGAATCGACACTACAAAACTCCCGGATTATTCAGAATGTCAGGCGGGTTAAAGTGAGCCACCCCCCGCGTTCAGAAAATGAAATACTCGCCTTGGTTAAAAAAGGGGATGCTCAAGCCTACCAGCAGATCGTCAAAAAATACATGCAGACGGCCTACTACATTGCCCTGGGATTTGTGCATAATCATCAAGATGCCCTCGATCTTTCCCAGGAGTCTTTCATCAAAGCTTTTCGCAAAATAAAAAGTTTTGATGCGGGGCGGCCTTTTTTCCCCTGGTTTTACCGGATTTTGAAAAATCTCTGTATAGATCATTTCAAACGGATTCGTCGTCGGAAGGAAATTCCATTAGAGGAAAGTTATTTTCTTATTCAAGACAGAGAGGACAAAGAGATGAAAGAGGC
>JAZFSR010000029.1:0-3424 GCA_036446295.1 Candidatus Aminicenantaceae bacterium | reverse complement strand
TTATTCCTCGTCATTTTTTATGGTTAGTATCCTGGTCATAAAAAAAAATCTTATGTATAGATCATTCCTAGAAGGAAAAACCCAGGCCGATCCCCCCGTACAAACCACCAATGTCTGCTTTTATTCGCTGCGGCTGGACTTTGCATTTTGTATAAGAGAGGAAAACATCTAAAAAGATACTTTTGGAGAGGAATAAATAAGATCCGGCGTGACCGATGAATCCGAATTTATTTCCTTTTGCCATTCCAATAGGATTGTTCTCCTTGTAGAAATAGACCAACGGTCCAAAGCCCAGGTAGGGACTAAAGACTCCTATTCTTGCTCTAAACTTCAGGCCACCACCTATTCCTAATAATGACATGTTTGTGTCTTCCCCGGAAAACGGCAGTTTCCCCTTGCCGCCGTAATAATTTACGCCCAGCCACAGTTCAATGAACTTAAAAACTCTAACGGTAAATTCCCATTCACCCAACAATCTGTTTTTGTACATGTCTTTGAACGTGGTTTTTGATGGTTGAAAATATGCGCCCTTGATTTTTATGGAAAAGTTTTTTGTGCTTCTTATTTTAGTCTGAGAAGGCCCTACTGTCTGGCCCTGCACCGTCTCTGCAGCTAAAAAAAGCCACTGACTCGAGGCCAGAATAAAAACCAACAAGAGGGATATTCGAATCAACCTTCTATACAGCTTACTGTTCATGTATCAAATCCTTTACTGGACGGCTACGGAAGCTTCCTCTCCCTCCTTGCCATTTGCATCGACGGCCGTCAACACGTACGAATACATCCTATTTTTCTCGACATCCCTGTGCCAGTATTCAAAAGTAGTCCCACTCACTTCACTTAGAAAAGTTAAATTCCCATCCACAACCTGATAGATTCTGTATTTGCTTATTTCACGGTTTAAGCCGTTGGCTTGCCAGTTCAGGACATTTATGTGCTCTTCCAGGAGAACAGAACTGTTTTCTTTTTTGACGGCGGAAAAATTTTCCGGAGGGTGAGGGATAACATACAGGCTGATTGTGTCCTGGTCTGTTTGGTCCATTAAATCGGTGGCCACGGCATCAATGCCATAGTTTCCGTTCTGGATCGTATTCGTATTCCAGTCAAATGTATAGGGTGTGCTGGTGTCCACTCTGTGTTGAATCATATTGACATAAAACAGGACCTCTTTAATCCCATAATCATCTACGGCGGTGGCAGCTATTTTAACCAAACCGGAAACATCCGTTCCCGAAACAGGAAAGGTCAGAGTCACATTCGGAGGTTTATCCACTTTGAGGCGGATGGAATCCTCATCCGTCTGGTCAATCGTGTCATAAGCTAGAGCCTTTATGGTATGGAAACCACTTGTAAAGGGGTTAGGATTCCATTCATAGGTGTAGGGAGCATTCCCGTCAGTTTTTGATAACGAATTGTCGACATAAAACTCCACTTTTTTAACGCCGTTGTCATCCGATGCATTTGCATTGATAGTCACGGTTTTTATAACCGTCACTCCGTCTGGCGGGGAGGAAATGGTTACAGAAGGCGGCTTGTCTTCCGGAATTGTCAGGGTTATGGAGTCTTCATCCGTTTGATTAATCGTATCATACACCTTTGCTTTTATGGTGTAATCTCCCCACGAAAACGGACCGGTATTCCATTCAAAATTATAGGGGGGGCTGGTGTCCGTTTTTTGCAGAGCATTACCGATATAAAATTCAACCTTATTCACTCCATAATCATCCGAAGCCGTGGCTTCTATAGTGACAACCTTTGTTTTGATCTCTCCTTCAGGAGGGGAAGTGATGGAAACAGTGGGAGACCTATCCGTAATGGTCAGGATTATGGAGTCTTCATTCGTTTGATTACTCGTATCATACGCCCTTGCCTTCAAGGTGTAATCGCCGCTTGAAAGAGGGCGGGGATCCCAGTCATAATCATATGGGGGGCTAGTGTCTGTTTTTTGCAGGTCATTATCGACATAAAATTCAACTTTGTTTACCCCATAATCATCCGAAGCCTCGGCTTCTATAGAGACTATTTCTTTCTCGATGTTTCCAGAAGAAGGAGAAGTGATGGAAACACTCGGAGGCCAATCCGGAATGGTCAAGGTCACATCGATCTCCTGCGGACTGTTGGTAGCATCCCCGGATGAAACACTTATCGTGCCGGAATAATCGCCGGCCCCCAATCCTGAAGAATCCGCTGTGACCTCTATCACGTCCCATTCTCCATTTGAACTGCCGTTTGAGGGCGATACACTCATCCAGCTCCGGTTGACATCGACTAAATAATTGAGGGTTCCTTGGCCTGAGTTGCGAACCTCGAATGTGTCGCTGTCACTCCCTGAAAAATTCATGTTTGTGGTATCAAGGGCGATCACCGGATCAGTTGAACCTCCGCCTCCATACATCGCTTCGAATCCGGCTCTTGCATCACTGTCGATGGACCGCTCGGTACCGCTGTAAGAGGGTGTCATTATCCCGGTTGCGCTGTGATCGAGCCCTACCCAATGCCCGAATTCATGCAGTGCTACGGTTTCGATATCATATTGAGCCCCTATGGTGTCCCAGGGGTAAAAATCGTTAAAGACCATATCTGTGTCGATAAAAGTGCTTCCAGCAAACCAAGCCCAGGCTGTAGCCAGAGTGCCAGTACTTCCTTCATCGTCCCAGTACACATTATTGGATCCGTCGTTACCATGAGTTGTCACGGACGTCGTACCGCTGTAGGTCATCGTAAGGCCGGCAGGATAGATTGCGTTCCACGTATCGGCGGCAGCGTTAACGGCAGCCAGTTCATTGGGTACCTGAGCCGTATTCTCGTTTACGTAGAAAGCAACATTGGATCCTACAGGCCATTGTAAACCCCACAACAAGTAGGCCAGCGAAACGGACCCCAGACCGCAGATAATCATCCCAGCCAGCCAGATCTTCTTACCTGATAGTTTCATGCTTTTTCTGTTTCTTTTTCAAATCGTTCTTCACAATAACTTTAATACGCGCTTCTAACTCTGAAAGAGTCAAAACATTATCCTTATCAACCGCCTTATCCAAAAGAAGATACCCCCACTTCTGGGCGTTCATATTTTTGTCAATTGAATACTTGCCCTGAGCCTTCCCGAAAACAGAAAAAGAAGGGAGATAATTAAGTGAGACGGAGAAAGAATTTTGGAGAAACATGACATTTTCTATTGTCTTTAAAAAGACAAGGACGTTTTCTCCTTTTTGAAAAATCGGAACATCCGAAACCCTGAGGCCTAAATCTCCGACTGTCCCCCCGGGAGTCTGAATGAAAACTCTAGAATTCCGGACTTGCCCCTTCCAGACTTCTTTGATTTTAAGAGTCGTAACCGTCAAGATGATTTCCTTATTCAGGCTCCACTCACACCGGATATTTTCCACTTCACCCAGAATTATGACATCGGCCGCTTGAGTGAGCT
>JAZFSR010000028.1:0-6417 GCA_036446295.1 Candidatus Aminicenantaceae bacterium | reverse complement strand
TGGGATGTCTCAGAAGAATTGACAAAAATAAAATTCTTTCTTTAGCATCCGTAAGGAGTCCGAGTAAATAACTCAAAGTGACCCTGGAAGTGCTTGCCATGAAGATTGCGCAGTAAACGGTGAGTGGCTATAATTAAAACAGGATTCAATGAAAAGAAGATATGGAATTGTATTAACGTTTCTTATACTTGGGTTATCTATATCTGCCCAGGAACTCCAGTATAAATCCATAGCCATCAATATTGAAGTCCCTGTTCGGGTTTATGATCGAGACAAGTTTGTATCAGATCTGACTATCGATGACTTCGAGCTGTATGAAAACGGCATTCTCCAGACTATAGAGGCTATGTATTTAGTTAAAAAGATAAGTTTTGAAAGAGAGGATACAAGGATTGGGGCACAAGAGGAAAAAAAGATATTTTCGCCCCAATTGTCCAGACAATTTGTCCTTATCTTTGAGGTAAGGGAGGTCTTTGCCGAGGTCGAAAAATCGATTAGGCATTTTTTCGATAATGTTTTAATCCCCAGCGATAAACTGATCGTTGCCACCCCATTAAAGTCATACTATTTTAAAGAAAATTCCTGGGAATTTGTGTCCAAAACGGAGATGGCCGATCAACTCATCAAAAGACTGAAAAAAGACACGTTATTGAGGCCGGTGGATTGGGGAAATTTAGACGATTATATCAATGACGGGATGAATATTAAGGATATGGAAGATGTTTTTTTTGGACAGAGATACATCGATGGAAAAAACTTATTGAATATAGCAGAGTATTTAAAGAGTCTTCCCGGACAAAAGAATGTATTTCTTTTTCTTCAGGAGGAATTGATTGACTATGCCATGCCCACAGGTTTCAGTACTGTCACCGAAATGATGTCAAACCTTGATTATCTTACGAATTTAAGCCGGATCGCCTCCTACGGTGATGTCTCGAATAAAATTAAAAAAGCCTTTTCCGATTCAAAGATCCTTTTCAATTTGCTTTATCTTAAAAACAATAAAGTTGTCACCTCGGGCTCCATGTTTAACAAGATTGATTTAGCCGGTGGAATGTTTAGCACATTTAAAGATCTCTCCAAAATCACCGGAGGTTTAGCGCAGACAACGGTAAATGCCGCGGCCTCCTTTGAAAAGGCGGTGGATGCTTCTGAGAACTACTACCTTGTCTACTATACGCCAAAAAATTATAAGGCTGATGGGAAATTCAAAAGAATAAAAGTCAAGGTCAAGGGTCAAAAATACAGGATTATTCACCGCACCGGTTACCTCGCAAATTAAAGGAATAATTAAAGGGACATCATACTTAATTATTTAAATTAGAGGAATAATTAAGTATGATGTCCCTTTAATTATTCCTCTTTATTTTTCCTCTATTTTATGATTTTGGATGGGCTTGACATCCAGGACAAAACAGCTTCGTCCATGCGTACCGATGACCATCTCATTTTCACGGGGATGGATCACTAAATCGTGTACAGGGGTAGTGGGGAGGTGGTTGCTAAGGGAATACCATATTTGCCCCCTATCCAGAGACACGTAAACACTCAATTCGGTCCCAACATACAGAATGTTTTTGTCTTGAGGATCTTCCCTGATAACATTTATGGACTCGGCCGGAAGGTTCCCGGTGATCGATGCCCAAGTCTTTCCGAAATCTGTGGATGAATAGAGATATTTCTCAAAGTCATCATCGCGGTATCCGGTGAAGGAAACATAGACCGTTCCTTCTTCATGCTGGGAGGCCATCACTCGGCTGACCCATTTCAGAGGAAGGCCTGACTTTATCAATGTCCAGCTCTTTCCATCGTCCTGAGTGATCTGGATATTCCCGTCATCTGTGCCCGCATAGATCAAACCCTTTTTGAGCCGTGATTCGGAGAGAGAGGTGATGGTTCCAAAAGGAACGTTGCCCTGCTTTTCCGGGCCGGGATTGGTGGATAGATCCGGGCTGATGCATTCCCAGTTGTCGCCCCGGTCGAGGGATTTATACACTTTGTGGGCGGCATAATAAATGGTTTTGGGATCATAGTAAGAAAGGAAAAAGGGTGTCATCCAGTTACGCCGCAGCCGGGGCTCTCCCTCCTCAGCTACGGGTTTTATGGATTTTGTTTCCCCGGTTTTCATATTCTTTCTCCGGAATTCTCCGAACTGGTGCTCGTAATATATAGTGTTGGGATCTGAAGGATCCAATTCTGTAAAATAACTGTCTCCTCCGCCCCACCGGTCCAGATAGATGTGTTTCCAGGGGTCCTCCACTCCATATTTGGACAATCTGTCTTCAAGGTTATGTGTGCTGGGCCCATAGAGAGCGGCATCATCCTGGGTACCGCCGTAAATGTTGTAGGGTTCGGCCATATCCACTGAAATAGCGTAAAACTCACCGATGGGAAGATTGTTAAAATGGAGCCAGGTAGTGCCGCGGTCATAGGAGCAGTAAAAACCCCCGTCATTGCCCAGCAGAAGCCGGTCCGGATTCCTGGGATCGATCCACATCTCATGCATGTCCAGATGCATGACCCGGATATCATTGGACAGCAGATGAACGATGGTTTCTCCGGTCGGTTCGAAGGTTTTACCGCCGTCCTTGGAGCGAATGAGCTTATTGCCTAAAACATAGATCTCATCTGTGTTATCCGGAGAGACTCTGATTAAGCAGAAATCGTAGCCTATCCCTGTCGGCACATCCCCTTCATGAGTCCTGCGCCACGTTTCGCCTTTGTTGTCTGAGCGATAGACTTCTCCTCTGTACCGGCGTCTTTCTTCTTTGCTGGGAGTGCGATTGTCCACAAGAGCATACACGACGTTTGGATCACGGGAAGATACGGCCAATCCAAAACGGCCGATAAACTCTCCTGTCGGCAGACCATTAGATAGCCGCTTCCAGCTTGAACCTCCATCTACGGTTTTGTACAGTGCGCTTTCCTTACCGGTTATTACATTATTCCAGGCCTTTCTGTCTCTTTCCCATGCGGCGGCATAGAGTGTCTGATTGTCAGACGGATCCATAACGACTTCGACAATCCCTACTTTTTCGGAGATGTAAAGAATCTTTTGCCAGGTTTTTCCTCCATCTGTGGTTTTAAACAGCCCCCTTTCTTCGTTATAGCCATAGTTATGCCCCAAGGCAGCCACATACACGACCTCGGGATCTTTGGGATCAATCAGGACCCGGGGCACATGATGAGAATCATGCAGTCCCATATTTGTCCATGTCTGCCCCGCATCAGTGGATTTGAAAACTCCAGTGCCGGCAAATGAACTTCGCGCCATCAGGATTTCTCCTGTTCCCACCCAGACAATGTTGGGATCGGTTGGAGCGATGGCGATACTTCCGATAGTAAATGTGGACTCATTCTCGAAGATCGGTTCCCAGGTGGTGCCGTTGTTAACGGATTTCCAGAGATTCCCGGATCCCGCACCGACATAAAGGGTATAGGGTTCATCGGGATGACAGGCTATGGCTTCGATCCGGCCGCCCTGAAGTTCCGGGCCCACCGCTCTCCATTTTAGATCTTTAAAGGGAGATTCCTCTTTGAGTTTTAGGTGATGTGCCCAGGCTTTCATCCGTTTTTCGGGAGACGTGGCACTGTTCTGACTGTCAAGGGGGTCTGAAACCGAATAGCCGAGGCCCAGGCTAACACATATCAAAGCGACACCAACCAAAATCACTCTGCTGTACTTCATTCTGAAATTTCCTTGGCGGCGGCGTAATAGAGCGAGTTGAAAAACAGCATAAATGTTCCATGGGTCTGAGCCCGGTTCTGGGGCCGGAATCCAAATAAAATGATTCTTCCCTCACCCCTTTCCACCTCTATCAGAGCCGGTTTGTTGTGCAGGATTTCTTCTCCGATCAGGCGGCCGCTTCTAAATGGATTGCTGTTGGGATAACGGGCAATAACTTTAATATCTGTGAGAAGTTCTTCTTTATTGGCTTCTTCGAGAAATTCAAAAACCGGACTCCCAAAAGAGACGATGTCGGCGGTGTTCGCCATCCCGTAGGCGATAGGATGTGTGGTGTCCACATCGACCTTAAGGATTGAACTGGGCAAGAAAAATTCGGTAGAAGGATAACTTCTGGAAATATCTCGAAGGGGGAGTCGGAATAAATCTATGGGCAGCTGGAAGGAGGAATTGAGGCAAATCAATGTTCCGCCGTTTTCAACAAATTGAAGCAGGGCGTCTAAACCATCTGCCCCGATACCTCCGGCATATTGTGGAGGCACCCTTCCTTCGGCATGCCCCTTGATAATGCGCGAAGAACGGACGTTTGTCAGCACGATGACATCGAATTTTTGTTTAAGACTGCCTCTGCGGACTTCCTCATCCTGAAGAGTAGAATATGGAAATTCCCAATTGTCAAAAATAAATCGTGTCCAACCCTCGTCCATATTGGCTACCCAGGGTTTATAGAGGCCCAAGCGGAGAGGACTAAGCTTTAAAAGTTCACGGGGAGCGGTTCCTGCCTGAATTTGGAGGTTAAATTCCTTGGCTAAGGATTGGAGTTTTCCCTTTATCCCTGAACCGGAAACAAAAATGGCTCCGGCCGGATAAGTTTTTCCTTCGGATGTAAAGGATTGTGCTGCCCAGGACACATTGGCTCCTGACTCTAAAAGCCTGTTGACGGCTCTGTAGCTATCCAGGACATTGTGATCCAAAATATAGGTTTTAGCATTCCCATTGACTTTTCCCGCGGGAGGGGCAGCCTTGTCAATTCGTTTTAGCTGGGCCTCAAAGGAGAGGTCCACTTTTATAGCCTCCACTCCCATCTGGTAGGGTAGAGTCCAACCGGTCAGATCAAAAGTGGCCTCCGGAGGACCGCCCTCATACTGTCTGCGGTCCGGGTATATCTGCGGGCCAAGGATATCGATGAGATAGGGACGGTATGCCTGGGACATCAGGGCAACATAGGTCCCTTCTGGATATTCACTGTTTTGTGTCTGAAAGGATTGTGTCGCTTGATGGATTTCTATCCCCCCGGAAATGAGGATATCGATCATTTTTGCTGCTGTATTGGAATCTTTTTGATCCTTGGGTATTACATAGGCATAGGGCGCTTCATTTTTCCCTTTTTCAATAGAGTTCCTGGCCATTCTGTACATGTTCAAAAGGTATTTTTCTTTGTGTATGGCTCCAGTTTCCAGGAATCCGATGGCCGACCAGTAGGAATATTCCACAATATCCCTCAGTCTCCACCATCCCCCCGGCCAGGGACTTGGGTAATTAATAGTCTGGGTGTTGCCCCGTGTGCCGAGCCCTCCTCTGTTCGGAGGAGCAAGGTCCTCGGCCTTTTGGAAGATGGGTGTAGCCAGTCGAGTCCCCGCCGCTTCGAAGAGAATGGTTGTCACATTATGCCACAGGGCACAGGTGTGAATAGCCGACATTCGCCAGTGATTCCAGAGGGCATAGTGCATGACCGCAATTTTTCCCTGTTCTTCCAATACAGTCCTCATATAGGCACTGGTCAGTCCGATTTCCCGGGTGAGCAGAGGGTCCAGAGATTCATGCCGGGGATCATATAGAGGAGAGAGAAAAAGCCGGGCTGCGGAATTTCCCATGTGATGCATGTCCATAAAGATCTGAGGAAACCATTCATGATAGAGGATGTTGTTGACATACCGGGTTTCCACCAGGTTGTGCATAAAGGCATCCCGGTTGTTATCATGGCCGACATAGTGGTGATACAGCCAGGGCATTGGGGCCGATTCATAAGGAGTGCCCACAGTCTCCCGGTACCAGTCCGTTGTCAAGATGTTGCCGTCCGGATTCCAGCTGGGAACCAGCAGAAATATCACATCCTCCAATATGTTTTGTATTTGGGTAGAACTGTCCGTCGCCAGCACATAGGCCAGCTCAGGAGACATCTGTGTTGGTCCGCATTCATTGGCGTGCATACTGCATGTGACCAGGGCGATGGTCTTTCCCTCTACGGCCAATTTTGCGGCTTCTTCTTCAGTGATTCTGCCTTTGGCGAGTTTTTTGGCAATATCTTTATACTTGTCAAGCTGGGATAAATTCTCAGGGGAGGAGATGATAGCCAGAAGAAAGGGATTCCCCATGGTTGTTTTGCCCAGCTCCTGCACGAGAATCCTGTCTGAATTCTCTCCCAGGATGTCAAAATATTCATGGATTTTTTCCCACCTGATCAGCTTAAAATCCGCACCGGGCTTGTGTCCGAAAAAGGTCTCGGGGTCAGGGATATCCTCCGGAAAAACCGGAGAAGCTCCAAAGAAAATGTAAAGAAAGACAACGATTAACAATGGAAAAGTCTTTGATTTCATAAAATCCTCCTGGTTTTAAAATTGTTTTTAGAAGTGGATTGTAAAATATTAAAATTGTACGCATATAATTAAAGGGACATCATACTTAATTATTCCTCTAATTTAAATAATTAAGTATGATGTCCCTTTAATTAT